>CAZMFH010000212.1:0-4424 GCA_964565485.1 uncultured Verrucomicrobiota bacterium
ACAAGGTGACACAGACATTCCTGTCTGTGTTCTTAACGCCTTATCAACAAGACAGCACACATGCAGGAATGCCTGTGCCACCTTCAATTTGCCCCAAATGTGTTGCCTCGAAATGAACCATGCCGAAAATCATAAATTATTCAATGATCAAATTTTACGACGCTTAACGGAAATTCCATCACGGAATCAGGAATAAATGTCGCCCATGACTAATTGCCCCTATGAATTATGTCTCTTTACGTTTGATGCCGGAATGCAGGTTGTGTTTAACCCGCAATCTCGTGCTTCTTGCCGAATTTCGGCAGAAACCGCGCGTCAGCTTTTGAGTTTTCCTAATACAAAAGGAATGTGGGGCGAACAAACGATCCGGATTCCACCCGCATTCGTTAGGCGTCCTGGACCGTATAGTCGGCTTTTTGCAGCCATGAAGCTTGGGGTTAGGGTGCGAATTCACAAGCGTGTATCAGTTGCCCCGCGTTTTAGATCTGGCAAGCATCCGCATAATTTTATCATCTATCCGGCCTTTGGCTGTAACCTGCGTTGCCGATATTGCTGGAATGCGCAAGGAACTTACGGACGTTCCAAAATGCGGATGAGCCATGCCACCGCCCTGCAAACTGGCCAATGGATTGCCGGCATGATCAATGCCTCCAAAACTTCAGAAGAAAGTGTTGATCTTATTGATTTTTTTGGAGGCGAGCCGTTATTGGCAATGGATGCTTTCAAAACGATTGTCGAGCTGACCCGCGCTGCTGCCAGACGCGCGCGACATCCACTCAAGATTTTATTGGAAACCAACGGATTGTTTTTAGATCGGGGATTTATCGGTTTTTGCAAAGCCAACGATGTAACACTCAATATCAGCTTGGATGGTCCGGCGGCCAACCATGACTCCATGCGGATTGATGCCGGACAAGCCGGCACACATCGCCGCGTGGCGGAAGCTGTCAGACGTGTTTTGAAATATCATCCCAATGGTCTGCAAATTCGGGCTACGCTAATGCCGCCATATGATGTTTTTAAAGCTTACGCCTACTTCCATCGCCTTGGTATTCCGGAAAAAATCATCAGTATAGCGCGGGTAACGCCTGGTATTTTCAATGCGCGTGGCGTAATGCGGTATAATTCAGCGCTGGCGTGGTCAGCCAACCGTGGCGCCTGGCATCGTTTTCTGATGACTTACCTCGATTGTCTTAAAACAGGGCGGCACAAGCTCTATGTCAAGTCTGTCTTTGAAGCATTGCAAATGGCGATCAGCCCTGAACTTCATCCCAACATTCGACCCTGCGGATTGGGTCAGAGCGGTCCAGTGGTATTGCCGGATGGCAGTATTGTTCCTTGCTATTATTGCGCTTGTGATCCGGAGATGACCGTTGGCAATACATCTGCCGGGGTGATTCCATCCAAAGCGCAGGCGGTAATCAATAAGGTTTGGCCATTGACTGTTTGGTCGTTTGCGCGGTGCCGCCGTTGTTTTGCCCGTTATTTGTGCGGGGGTCCATGCTACGCATGTAATAAAGCCGAACAAGGCGCAATCAACAGGATCAGCCAATCGGCTTGTGATATTAATCGCGAAACGGCAATATCCAATCTTTTTCTGGCCGCCTTGTGGCAGCGGGAAGACCCTCAATTTGTGGCCAAGCTAAAAGCCAATATTGCCAAGGGCAAAGATGCCGTACCTTTGGATGTGCTTTTCGCCGGTCATTATCTGTCGCCGCATGGCCGGCGCCGCGAACCATAGCCGATTTTTATTTACAACACCTCTGGTTTCCATATCATCCATTTTGCGTTGTGGGGTATTTTGTTTTCCGCGCGCCGGTCGCGCGTTTCGATATAGGCTGTTACCAATAAAATTCTGCGCAAAGAGCGCCGGGAAGAACGTCTGAGCGGAAGCGGATGGAAAGTTAAAATGATCAATTAGCAATTAACAATGCAATAGCGGGGTCAATGGAGTCGCTTTCAAAAGTCAGCTTTTGAAAACCGTATTCAGCCAGAAGCCAGAATGCAAAATCCAACAAATAGCTTATCATAAACAGTTTGAATTTATTCTGAATTCTGACTCCTGAGTTCTGAATTCTTTCAAAACGTGAGTTTTGAAATTAGCTAAATTATCAATTAGCAATGCAAAAGTGTGGAGCGGACGCTAAACATGCTTTAAGTAGCCGCGCCGGTAACGGCGTGGGGATTGCGGAAATGGGATCGCAAGGATGTAACAAACAATTATCACACGGCATAGCCGGAATCCTTTATGATTCCGGCTATACCGGGTTGGGTTTATAAGATGTCCTCAAAATTTACGGCCTTATTGATTTTTGCGGTGGTTTATCTGCTTTTTGTTTTATGGCCGACGCGCCGCTCATGGGTCGCCGTTGCCGGCAGTTTGCTGATCGTGCTGACGCGGACAATGACGCCTCTGCAGGCTTTGCAGACCATTAACTGGAATGTTATGGGAATCTTTGTGGGAACGCTCGTGATTGCCGATTTGTTTATTGAAAGCCGGATGCCGGCTTATCTGGCAGAACAAATTGTGCTTCGTTCCAAAAACACGCGTATGGCCATGGTCTTCATCTGTTTGTTGACCGGCGTAATCTCGGCCTTTGTCGAAAATGTGGCGACGGTGATGATTGTGGCGCCGATTGCCATGGCGCTGGCGGATAAGCTCAAAATGTCGCCGGTCAATTTGTTGATTGCCATCGCGATTTCCTCCAATTTGCAGGGTGCGGCCACTTTGATCGGCGATCCGCCCAGCATGCTTCTGGCCGGCTTTGCCAAAATGAATTTTATGGACTTCTTTTTCTATAAAGGCCGACCAAGCATTTTTTTCGCCGTCCAAATTGGCGCTTTGGCATCGCTGGTTTTTCTTTATTTGCTCTTTCGCGCCTATAGCAGCAAAGAAAAATTGCCGTTATCTGAGCGTATTCTGACCTGGGTCCCCACCTGGCTTTTAATCGTTTTGATCGTGGCCTTGGCGCTTTCCTCGTTTTTTGACAGCGATTTTTCCTCCGGCCTGGCCGGCATGCTCTGTCTGATAACGGCCTTGTTGGGAATTATGTGGGATGTGCGCTGCAACAAGGGGCCTTTTATTGACCGCATTCGTAATCTGGACTGGGATACAACCTTTTTTCTGATGGGCGTCTTTGTGCTTGTGGGCAGCTTGACCTTTACCGGTTGGACGGATACGATTGCCGGTGTGTTGTCCGGATTGATCGGCCAGCGCCCGCTGATTGGTTTTATCTTTTTGATCTTTTTTGCCATGGTGATTTCAGCTTTTGTGGATAATGTGCCTTTTTTGGCCGCCATGTTGCCGGTGGTGATTGTCATTTCCGGAAAACTCGCGATGGAGCCGACGCTTTTCCTCTTTGCGCTTTTGCTTGGCGCGAGTGTGGGCGGCAACATTACGCCGATTGGCGCTTCGGCCAACATCGTTACAATCGGACTGTTAAGAAAAGCCGGCTATCGAATCGGGTTCGGGCATTTTGTGCGCATTGGATTGCCGTTTACCCTTGTCTCCCTTGGCGCGGCTGCGTTTTGTGTCTGGCTCGTTTGGGGGGCTTGATCATGGAAGTTGGCTGGAGGGAACTTTAATGCTGCAGGACATGCAAAATCAGCCGGATCATCGTCAAATTCCGATTCGTAAGGCCGGCATAAAGAATTTGCGTTATCCGATTGACGTGCTTGACCGGGAAAACAAGATGCAACATACGGTTGCCCGAATCAGCATGTTTGTGGATTTGCCGCATCATTTCAAGGGTACGCATATGTCGCGGTTCATGGAGATTATAAATGCGCAGCGCAATAAAATTTCCTGCCATAATCTGGACGCGATTTTACGGGCGATGGCGCGTCGTTTTGATTGCACGACGGCGCATCTTGAAATTCGCTTTCCATATTTTGTGGAAAAATCAGCGCCAGTTTCGCGCACCAAATCCTTTATGGACTATCAATGCGCTTTTTTGGCGACATTTGACCGCAACGGCAAGCCGAGCAATACCGATCTGGTTGTGGAAGTTGTCGTGCCGGTTACCACGCTCTGCCCGTGTTCGAAGGCTATGAGCGAGCGCGGCGCGCACAATCAGCGATCATGGTTAACGATTCGCGTGCGCTGCCATAAATTGGTCTGGATTGAAGAGCTGATCGAATTGGCCGAAGAAGAGGCCAGCGCCGGTTTGTATTCGCTGCTCAAGCGCGAGGATGAAAAAGCGCTGACGGAACGCGCTTATGACCGTCCGCGTTTCGCCGAGGATATGGCGCGCGCTGTCGCCAAAAAACTCCGGCGCGATCCGCGCGTCTTCTGGTTTGAAGTTGAAAGCGAAAACATGGAAAGCATTCATAACCATAATGCTTATGCCTTGGTTGCAAGCGAGGGCTTGCCCTGAATGCGTTGGTAAAATTCGGCGCGCCTCGTAAATGCGTTCTGCCGCAAG
>CAZMFH010000213.1:0-4381 GCA_964565485.1 uncultured Verrucomicrobiota bacterium
CATGACCGGCACGGCCGAAACCGAGGCCAACGAATTCCGCGATATTTATCGCCTTGATGTGGTGGTGATGCCCACCAATCGGCCGGTGCGGCGCGTGGATACCAATGATGTTGTTTACCGGACGCGCCGTGAAAAATTCAACGCGATTATTGCGGAAATTGCGGATTGTTATCAGCGCCGGCAGCCGGTGCTGGTGGGCACAATTTCGGTGGAAACTTCCGAACTCCTGAGCCGCATGTTGAAACGCGATGGCGTGCCGCATAATGTGCTGAACGCCAAGAATCATGCGCGTGAAGCGGAAATTGTGATGCGCGCCGGCCAGCCGGGCGCGGTAACGATTGCCACCAATATGGCCGGGCGCGGCACGGATATCAAGCTGGGGGAGGGTGTTGTTTATCTGCCGAAAGCGGTGATTGATTCGGCGCTTGCCCTCAGCGACAAGCTGGAAGGCAAGCCTTTGCGCGCGCTTTTGCATGAGCGCCCCTGCGGTCTGCATGTGATTGGTTCGGAGCGGCATGAGTCCCGCCGGATTGACCGACAGTTGCGCGGACGTTGCGCCCGCCAGGGCGACCCGGGCTCATCGCGTTTCTACGTTTCGCTGGAAGATGATTTGATGCGTTTGTTCGGTTCCGACCGCATTTCCGGCATCATGGCGCGCATGGGCATTGAGGAAGGCCAGCAACTTGAGCATCCGTGGCTCAACCGCTCAATTGAAACGGCGCAGCGTCGCGTCGAACAGCATAATTATTCCATCCGCCGCCGCACGCTGGAATATGACGATGTTATGAACAAGCAGCGTGAAATCATTTACGGCTTTCGCGGAGATATCGTGCGTTCCGAGAATTGTCGCGAGCATATTTACGATATTCTTGCGGATATTATCGCCGGCAAGGCCGAGCAAGCTTTTGCCGATCAAAAAACGGATTTGGTTGACGGTTTTGTGCTTTGGGCCAATTCGACTTTTCCGATTGGCTTGAAACGCGAAAACATCGCCGATCCGGATGCCGAGCAGGCTGGTCGTTATGTTTTTGAGCTTGTGCGCCGCGCCTACGAAATGAAATCGGAGATTGAAGATCCGGCCATGCTGCCGGGTATGGAGCGTTATATCCTCCTGAATGCCATTGACACGCAATGGCAGGATTATCTGCGCAGTATTGATCATTTGCGCCAAAGCGTTGGTTTGCGCGCTTACGGACAACAGGATCCGCTGGTGGAATATAAACGCGAGGCCTATGCCATGTTTGCCACGCTGATGGATACCATCAAAAACGAGGTTGCCGCCCGGGTTTTCCGTTCGACAACTTCCGCGCGCGGTTATGAGCGGCTGATGGCTTCGATGTCTTTGCGGCTGGTGCATAACGATGTTTCCGCTTTGCGCGAAGGCGGCGCATCCGCGCGGACTTTGCCCGACGCCGGCGCGCCGCCGGCCGGCGAAGGTGTTGGTCTTGCCCGCGGCAGCGTGTCGAAGCCCGGTCGCAACGAGCTTTGTCCTTGCGGCAGCGGTAAAAAATTCAAGAAGTGTTGTGGCCGATGATGGCGCCTTTGCGGACGGCAGACGATCATTCCATGTTTACGCCGAAGTTTGGTCGCGCCTTCGCCGCGTTGCTTTCCGGGTTGTTGTTGTTTGCTGCGTTTCATCCCCTGGCATGGTCGTTGGCGGCCTGGTTTGCGCTTGTGCCGCTTGTTTTGTTGGGTGTTGCCCTTCCGCCGCGCGCCGCTTTTGCCTGGGGCTGGGCGGCCGGGTGTTGTTTCTGGTTGCCTTCAATTGCATGGTTGACCAGAGTTTCCGTGATCGGTTGGGCGCTGCTTTCCTTTTATTGCGCGCTTTGGATCGGGTTGTTTGCCATGCTTGTGGCTTTTTGGCTGCTGCCGGCTGTCTGCAGCCGGGGTGGTTTCTGTCTGCGCGCGCTGCTGGGGATCCCGGCGCTCTGGGTCGGTTGTGAATATCTGCGCGCCACGCTTTTTTCCGGATTTCCATGGAATCTTCTGGGCGCGAGCCAGTACCGGCAGGCGCTTTTGATCCAGTGCGCCGGGGTGGGCGGCGTGGCGCTGGTTTCCTTTCTGGTTGCGCTGGTCAATGCGGCTTGTGCTTTATGCCTGATGGTTTTGCTGCGTGTTGTTAGCCCGCCGCGGCGCAGTCTTTATGGCGCGCTGGCGCTTGCCGCCGGCGCGCTGGCGGTTTGTTTGTTGTACGGAAACAAGGCATTGACGCGCGCCGAAGCCGAAGCCGAAGACGGCCTTGCCTTGCGTGTTGCCGCAGTGCAACTGAATGTGCCGCAGGCGCTGAAATGGTCGCCAGCGCAGATTGAGGAGATTTACCGCCGCCTGCTTGACGCCAGCGCGCGCGCTGCGCATACGGAGCCGGAACTGATCGTCTGGCCGGAAACGGCTGTACCGGATTTTGTGCTTGCCAGCCGGGGCAGTCTTGCGGCCGTGCGAGCGACGGTTCAATTGGGCGCGCCGCTTTTGATGGGCTCCATGGATGTGAGCGGCACAGAAGATGATCCGCGCTATTTTAACAGCGCGTTTTTGTTTCAATCGCCCGGCGCTGCGCCGCTTGCGTATGCCAAACGGCATCTGGTGATTTTCGGGGAATATATTCCGTTTGAACGCCAACTGCCTCTGCTGCGCGCTTTGGCGCCGATGGAAGAGAGCTTTACGCCCGGTTCGGAAGGCATGCTTTTTCGCTTGGGCGCGCGGACTTGCGCGGTGCTGATCTGCTTTGAGGATCTCGTCGCCGGCCTGGCGCGCGCCGATGTGCGCTTGGGCGCGCGCTTGCTGATCAATCTGACCAATGACGCCTGGTTTGATCCGTCCTGGGCTTCGTGGCAACATGCGGCGCTGGCTGTCTTTCGTTGTGTGGAAAATGGCGTGCCGCTTGTGCGTTCCACCAACACGGGATTGACGTGTCTGGTTGATCGCTGCGGACGCATTCGCGCCGCATTGCCGGTCGGGCGCGGACAGGCTTCGCCGCCTGATTGTCTGACCGGTTCCGTGATGGTGCCGCCGGCCGGAATGCCGCTGACGTTTTACACCCGGCACGGCGATCTGCCGGCGATCGGTTGCGCGGCGTTTACCCTGACGCTCCTGGCCGCGGCGCTGATCGGACGGCTGTTTGCGCGAATGCGCGGAATAAGACCAAGAGCGTGATGAAGCAGTCCGGAAAAGGACGGGAAAAGTTAAAACACGCCAAAATTCGGGGGTAACAAAAGAGAAGATGAGAAAAACCAAACTTGATCAACCGGAATTTGAAGAGCGTGTCTTGAACTTGTTTGCCGCCCCGGCGCGCAAACCGCTTTCCGATGTGGAAATCGGCCGGCGCCTGGCGGTACGCGGTGGGGCGCGCAAACATTTGCGTTCGGCGCTCGAACGCATGGCGCGGCAGGGTAAAATTGTGCGTTTGCGCGGCAATCAATATTCTGTCGGCACCGATGCCGATCTGGTTCCCGGAAAGATTGATGTTTTGCGTTCAGGCAATGGCATTGTGCAACCTGCGGATGGTTCGGCGGAAATATTTGTCCCGCGCGAAGACATGGGCACGGCTTTGCCGTCCGATGCGGTGGTGGTGCGTCTGGATCCGGAAACGGCGGCGCGCCGGACCGGACGGGTGATCCGCATTCTCGAACGCTCACGGCGCGCGATTTCCGGCACCTTGAAGGCCACGCCGAAATTCCATTATGTTGTTCCCATAGACCCGGCCTATAATCAGGATTTTTATGTGGCCGACACCAAGGGCGCGCGCGTGGATGATCGCGTGGTGATTCAGTTTACCGAGTGGCCGAACCGGCATGTCAGCCCTGAAGCGGAAATTATAGAGGTGATCGGGCCGGCCTCAAATCCTTCGCTGGATACGCTCACGATTATCAGGCATTGCGCCCTGCGCGACGTCTTTCCGCCGGAAGTAATGCGCGAGGCGGAGCGCGCGCCGGCGCGCATGGAAGACTCCGGCGCGCGCCGTGATTTGCGCGATTGTTTTGTCTTTACCGTGGATCCGTTGACTTCGCGCGATTTTGACGATGCGCTTTCCATTGCAAGCGACAACCGTGGGCGTACGGTGCTGGGTGTGCATATTGCTGATGTTGCGCATTTTGTCGAAATGGGCGGAGCGATGGACCGGGAAGCGCGTTTGCGCGGCAACAGCGTCTATCTGCCGGATCGGGTGCTGCCGATGCTGCCGGAACAGCTTTCCAACGGTTTGTGCAGTTTGCGACCGGACGAGGATCGCCTGGCTTTTTCCGTTTTGATGACTTTTGATGATGGCGGCGCGCTGTTGTCCGCCGAGTTTTGCCGCAGCCTGATCCGTTCGCGTCTGCGCTTGAATTACGATCAGGCGCTGGCTGTTTTGCAGGCGCCTGATGAAAACGGGCGGCCTGAACTGGGG
>CAZMFH010000214.1:0-4374 GCA_964565485.1 uncultured Verrucomicrobiota bacterium
GTGGCTTTGGTGGGGCGAGACCTCCGGGCGAGCCGCCGAGCATGACACAGTCCTGTCGAACAGCCATACAATTGATTTTCCGGTGTTGACTCATATATGCTTTAAGTTAAACTGCCCACATTGCATGGCGTTAGTCGGCAATGCCGAATGTTGCCGATACGCGGCTTGGCCGGTCACGCCAAGTTTATCTGTTTCACGGCGGATCGGAAGGAGCGGTTATTTATGAGTGCGTTTGGAAGATTATCTTTTTTGTTATTGCTGGGTTGTTGCCTGCTGGCGGGCGGCATCCGATTTTATCGGCTCGGAGCGATGGACACGCGCAGCGATGAGGTGGAGCTGTTGACGCCGCCAATTGCCGATTTCGGGCCAATCCAGAATTTTGTGCGCGATTTCCATGCCTTTAAGACCGGACGCATTCTCGGATTGCCGCGAATGGTTGCCAGCGCCGTGGTCAAAGGATTTGGTTTGGAAACAAAGCCGCGTAATATCCGGCTGCCTTATGCCATCATGGGAATCCTGACCATTCCGGCTCTTTTTATGTTGGGCTTGAGATTGGGCGACCGTCGGCTTGGGTTTATCCTTGCCTTTCTTGGGGTAATTAATCCTTACCTGATTTTTTATTCGCGTTATGCGCATGTATATGCCTTTCCTCTGCTTTTTAATGCCTGGGCAGCGGCTTTTGCCGCCGGCATAATTTGCGCGCTTCGTGTGGCCAATCGTCCGCGTCATCAGGATATCGTCTGGTTCTGTGTTGCCTCGATTCTGGCCTGTCATTCGCACATGTCTTCCTGGCCGTTGATCGGATTGCTTTGGTTTTTGGTGTTTCTTGTGCTTTGGCGGCAGAGACGCACTCAGGCAGCGCGCGAGCATGTGCGCCGGTTAGTTCTGGCTTGCGGAATATGGTTGCTGGCGCTTGCGCCCTGGATATGGCTTTTTGTCTCCGCGCTTTTTACGGCACAGGATTCTTTCCTGCAAGGCGGAGTTGGTCCACATTCGTTTGAAGTAATGTGGCGTTTGCCGTTTGTCATGATGTGGGGCGGCGGGTGGCCATGGGTATTAGTTACGATGCTTTTGCTTGTCATTGGCCTTGCCGGAGGTTTGTTGACCGGAAAATGGCGTGTTATTACGTCCACATCGGCAATTATGGGCATAGCGCTGTTCGTGGCAATGTCGGTTATGATGTTTAAAGGCGGGAATTTTTTCAATCTGCGCTATTATACGCCGTTATGGCTTATATTCAATCTCTTGGGTGGATTGGGCGTCTTGTTTTTATCCGATTGGACAATAGTCGCCATCCGCCGTCTCAGCGGAAAGACGCTGTCTTTCAATGCAATTGCCGGATGTTATTGCGGCGGTGTCGCAATTTTTATGGTTTACCCTATTTGCTGGTTGCTGCATCTGCCGGGTAATCCTTCGCCATATTCCGTCATTAACCGCTGGATGGATGATAATCTGCCGAATGGCACGCTGGTGATTGTTGACCGCTGGTTGGAACCGTGGAATGAGATGCGTTATCATGCGCCAACCAATGTGGTTGCCACTTTCACCGTGCCTACGGAACCTTACGACATGATGATAAAATTTAACTGGCCGCAGACAGTCAAGGATTTTTTTAAGTCCTTCCCGGACTCGGTCTATATGGAGCTCGTTAAAACTTCGCCGATTATCGGCGAAACCTGGGAATGGCCGCGCCGTCATTTTCACCGTCATGTCGCCTTGACCAATGAACCGGGACTGGCTTTGCGCCACGCCATGCTTGTCCCGGAAGAGGGATATTATGCCGATAACACCAACCGGCTGGTGGTTGGTCTTTTCTACAACACGCGCGATGATATCGTCAAAGCTGCGCGTGAGGAAGGCCAAAAAACACTGGCGCTTTTTGGCGCGGATTGGCAGTATGCCAAACTCTGGCAACAGATACATGATTTCCGGTATTGGCGTGTTTTGGAAGGCAAAGACATGATAGAGGTGTATAATCTTACGGATACGGTCAATCCGGTTGTGATTTTGCTGCGCGGCATGGCGGTTAACGGCGCCAAGCGTGTGCGTTGCGACGGACTCTCGCAGGCCGATTTCTCCAATATGCAACTGGCGGAGTGGCGTCTGGAAAACGTAACGCTCCAGCCCGGCTTGAATAAACTTGTGCTGACTGATGAGTTTTGGTCCATGGCGCATATTCCTCTGCTGGTGGACCGGCTCAATGTGTTTGACGCCGTAAAATAAATAAGATTATTTTCAAATGCGAGGGGGCGACAGATTCAAAATGCAAAAATTGACTCATCAGCAAGCTAAAACAGAGCAGGTTGAAGATAAAGGTCTTTTTCGACAAGGGCGCTGGGAGTCCGGGCTGGTTTTATGTGGTTGGATTGTTTTTATTTTGCTCATTTTCCGCGCAGTATTGGCGCCGGGCAACTTCCTTTTGACTACGGATGATAATATCGGCGGCATACGCCTGTCCCAGGAAAGTTTTTCCGTTTATCGCGGATTGTGGCAGGATACAGTTATTCTCGGCATGCCGAGCGGGGTGATCGCACTGGCTTGGAATGCCGTCATGCTCAAGTTGCTGCCGACAGTTTTCTATATTAATTGGATGCATGCGATTGATTTGGGTTTGGCTGGTTTGTTTCTGGGGTTATTCCTGCGCCGGCAAGGACTCGGTCGTGCGGCGGTCGCTTTGGCTTGTTTGACCGCCTTCTGGCTGGGCAGTAATTTTACGCTGACCTATGCCGGACATATCGGCAAATTCGGCGTGCTATTGATGGCGGCTTTGGCGCTTTATTGTATTGCGCGCGCTTTGTCCGAACGCATTGACTGGCCGTGGCTGATTATTGCCGGCGGAGCCATAGGCTGCATGTTTCTGGAACAATTGGATGTGGCCTTGTTTTTCGGATTGGTTTTGGGCGCTTATGCTTTGTTGCTTGCCGTGCGCGTCTTTTTGCGGGACCGGTCCTGGGTCAGGCCGCTTGTTGGCCTGATTTTAATGGGGGCGGTGGCTTTGTTGATTTGCGCGCCGACGATGCTGGCCAGCTATGCCATCAACGTCAAAGGCGTTGCCGCCATGGAATCCGAATCTCCGCAACAGAAGTGGGATTACTGTACCCAATGGAGCTGGCCGCCGGAAGAAACGATTGATTTTATTGCGCCCGGTTATATGGGCTGGCGCAGCGGCGAGCCGGCCGGTCCTTATTGGGGACGCATGGGGCGCTCGGCGGGCTGGGAAAATACGCGCCAAGGTTTTATGAATTTTAAATTGGAAAACCAATATCTGGGCGCAATCCCGATGTTGCTGGCATTTTTTGCCGTTTTTTGGGTTTTGCGCGCGCGCGGCAATCAGACCAGCCCAATGTCTGATCTTGTCTCGGCCGACAAAAAGACCGAAGTGATCTTTTGGGCATCTATGGCCAGCCTGACTTTGTTGCTTGCTTTTGGCAAATTTTTTCCGTTATATGCCTGGTTTTACAATCTGCCAATGATATCATCCATCCGCAATCCGAACAAATTTTTACAGGTTTTTCAACTGGCATTCGGCATTCTGGCCGCGCACGGCCTGGATTTGCTGCAAAATGGCGAGAAAAGAGAACTGACCAATGAAAACAATACATATCAAGCAAACTAATCTTAATTTTGAGCGCGAACCATTTCCTGTTCCGATGGGTTTTAAAGGCGGATATTTACGGGAGTTATGGCAGACAGCGGTATTGTTGCGCAGCGCCGGCGGACAAAGCGGGCTTGGTTTGGGAACACAAAGCATTCTTTGGTCGGATCCCGCGATATTTTTCAAGCATGGCGAATCAGCCGGCAACAGCCTGATGTTTCTGATGACGGCTTTTGCCCTGCGTGAGGCAGCTGGACGCGGTTTGACTCATCCCATGCAGCTTCTCGACGAAATCCTGCCTTTAACATACCGTTATGGCCGCCGGCTTGCGGGGCGGCGTCAATTACGGCTAACCTTTGCGCTTAACGCGCTGGTGGCCGTTGATAATGCGGCCTGGATGCTTTATGCGGCTGAACATGGGTTGGATTCTTTTGATGCCATCATTCCGGAAGAATTCCGTTCAGCATTGTCTTTTCGCCATTCCAAGCTGGCCTGCATTCCCCTTATATCCTATGGCGTTAGTCCGGCTGATGTCAGGTCAGCCGTGGATTCAGGCTTGTTTTTTATGAAAATCAAAATCGGCGCTGATCCCGATAATGACGGGGATGCGCGCAAAATGCTTGCCTGGGATCAGCGGCGTCTGTCGGAAATTCACGAGGCTGTCGGCAACCGCGAGATTGCCTGGTCGCAAGACAAGCGTATTCCCTATTATCTGGATGCAAACGGACGTTATAAGAACAAGGAACTCTTGCTGCGTTTTCTTGAGCATGCCGACCGGA
>CAZMFH010000215.1:0-4048 GCA_964565485.1 uncultured Verrucomicrobiota bacterium
ATGTCTATGCCTTCCATCCTAACGGCACGGCAACCTATACCTGGCGCACAGTTGGCGAGGTGAAATCTTCCCCAGCCTTGGATAATGATGGTTCCATCATTGTCGGTTCGGCGTCTAACCGGCTCTATTCGTTTAATCCTAATGGAACAACCAACTGGGTTATGACGACTGTTGAGGCGATAGATTATCATTCGCCGTTAATCAGCCGCGACGGCACAATTTATATGGCTGATGAATTTTATCTTTATGCCGTTTTTAACAAAACCCATACGTTAACCAATAACTGGCCTAATCATCGGCATGATCTGTTGCGCACTGGCAATATGGGGTTCAATGCGGCGCGCTTGTTGCGGCCGACGGGGCTGGTTGCCACTTCATATTCCAATCGCGTCAGTCTGGTTTGGGATGCCAATGCCAATGCTGTTTATTATGAGGTGTTCCGCGCTGAAACTGATGATATTTCCGCGGCTCAGGCTATGGGCGGCTTTTTGCTGATGGCCAATTATGTGGATAATACCATTGTCGAGGGGCAGGTCTATTATTACTGGGTGCGCGTAACAACGCCGATTGCCACAAGCGAGTTCTGCGATTATGTTACCGGCGGCGCGCCGCCTCGTCCGCCGGAAGATGTAACGGCCAGCAAGGGGAACCCCACCAATTCCATTGTGGTTTTCTGGCAGCCTTCCCTGCATGCCACCAATTATTATATCTATCGGACTTTGGACAATGAAACCAATGGCGCAGTCTTGCGCGGTTCCGGCGCCGCCACTAATTTTACGGATGCGGTTGCGGCCAATCAACGTGGGGTAAAATATTATTATTGGGTTCAAGCGGAAGGCGCTCTGGTCGGCAGGAGCGATTTCAGCGTCGGCGACGGCGTGTTGAACGCGGGCGGAACTCCGCCGCGTCCGCCTTCTTATGTCAATGCCGAGCAGGGAATTTCCTATCAAACCGTGGTGGTCAGTTGGAATGCTTCCACGCAGGTGGTTGATTATGTTGTCTATCGCAATACGGAAACTTCCATTAACGATAATGTCATTGGCGTTACGAATGGGCTTGAATTTGGCGATGCCGAAGCGGAGCCGTTTAAGGATTTTTATTACCGTGTGCGTTCGAGCAATGAATTCGGGCTTGGCGAATACAGTCCCTATGCGGTCGGCAGCCGTTTGTTAGCGCCGCCCTTGGCGGTGCATGTCTCGAAAGGCAGTTTTACCAACCAAATCCGCGTTTCCTGGGTTGTTGAGTCGCAATGGCCGACCAGCTACCGGATTTACCGCAATTCCTGGCCTGATCCTGATTCGGCGGAGTTCCAGGCGGAAGTGGCTTATCTCGATCCTTCTTCAACCAATTACGACGATATCGCCATTACCCGTGGGCGCGGTTACTATTACTGGCTGCAATCGAAGAATGCTTATGGTTCCAGCGTTTGGAGTCAGTGCGATTCCGGCGGCACCGGACCCTACGCGCCGATCAATGTCAAGGCTACCGCCGGAACGGAGCAGTCGCTGGTTATTCTAACTTGGAATGAGGCTCTCTTTGCCGAAGGTTATGACGTTTATCGTTCGGAAAATTATGATTCCGGTTCGCTGACCGAGCCGCTTGGTTCGGTTTCCATGCCGCCGTATTATGACATGAGCGCTTTGCCGGGTGTGCGTTATTATTACTGGCTCAAGGCCACCAATCAGTTTGGACGCAGCGAGTTAAGCGGATTTGGCGCCGGTTGGCGCATTCTGCTGCCTTCGAGCGGTGTTTTTGCCAGTGATGGCACGTCATCCGATGGTGTGATTGTGAACTGGGTGGAATCATACAATGCTTCCGGTTATGAATTATGGCGCGGCAAGACCAATAACCTGCTGGCTGCCGCCAAGTTGGATAATTTTGTGCCGTATACGACCTATAACGACATTTCCGCCGAGCCGGGTGTGCCTTATTATTACTGGGTGCGCGCCAAGAACCTGCAGTTTGTCAGCGAGTTTAGTCCTTATGATATCGGCTATCGGGCGCTTGGCGCTGTTGATATTGGTGTAAGCGATTTTGTGTTTGTGCCGGCCACGCTTGGCGTAGGACGTTCGCCGCGCACGGTTTCGTTCCGGCTGACGAATTATGGACCGAACAACATGATTCCTCCGAATGTGCGTGTGTTGTGCAGTATTTATATTTCGACCAACCGCGTTTTTAACGGGAGTGATGCCGTTTGGATTGGCGGCGCCATGCGCGAAATACCTTTGGCGTCCGGCGCGAGTACGGTGGTTGTGTTTCCGAAATCGGTTTGCGATACGCTGATCATTCCTGAAATTGATTTGGGCAGTTATTTTGTTTTTGTTAATGTGCAGCATGCCCTGCCTTCGGCCTGGATGGATCCTAATTTAAGCAACAATACGGCGCTGCGCCGTGGCGGCGCGGTTGCGGTGGTTGAGCCGCGCGTGAATGTGCAGCCTTGTTTCAATGATTATGATGGTGATGGTAAAACAGATTTGGCGCTTTATCATGAAGCAACAGGCACATGGCATATCTGGTTTGCTGGCGGCAGCAGCGCGACAATTTCCAATCGCGGCGGACCGGGATTCTGCGCCGTGCCGGGCGATTATGATGGCGATGGCAAGACCGATCTGGCTGTTTATATGGAAGCCTCCGGGACATGGCGGGTCTGGTTTTCCGGCGCCAATTACGCGCAGGTTACCGGCGTCGGCTTGGGCGGCGTGGGATTCATGGCCGTGCCGGGCGATTATGATGGCGATGGCAAAACCGATCCTGCTGTTTATAGCGCTGCCGCCGGGCATTGGATGGTTTGGCTTTCCGGAGCGAATTATGTTTGCGCTGCCGTTACCGGCTGGGGTGCGCCCGGTTTTGTGCCGGTTCCCGCCGATTATGATGGCGATGGCAAGACCGATCCGGCCGTTTATCGCGAAAGCGATGGATTCTGGCAAGTCTGGACTTCCGGTAATGACTATGAGCGTGTTGATCTTTCCGGCTGGGGTGGCGCTGGTTGCCATCCGATTCCGGCGGATTTTGATCGCGATGGTCGCACTGATCCGGCGGTTTATCGCAAAAGCGATGGGTTCTGGCAGGTCTGGCTTTCCACTATGCGTTATCGTCCGGTCAGCGCTTCCGGTTTGGGCGCAGGCAATTTTATGGCCGTGCCGGGCGATTATGACGGTGACGGCAAGGCCGATCCCGGCGTTTACTGGCTCAATTTCGCCATCTGGCGGCTTGGCCTTTCCGGTAGCGGTTACGCATTGACGGATGTCCACACTTCTGTCGCCGCTGACGTGTTGCCGGTATGGAAATAAAATAAAGTTTTATGTTGTTAAGGTTTTAGAGTTTTAAGGTGTTAGGGTTATAAGGTGTATAGATCGTTTGAGGAATTGGAGGTTTGGAAGCTATCCTGCTTGTTGGCTGTTAAAGTTTACAAGGAATTGAAGGCGTGCAGGGATTTTGCGCTTAAAGACCAAATGACCAGAGCGGCAGTCTCTATTGCTTCAAATATAGCGGAAGGGGCGGAAAGAGATAGCCGCCAAGAGTTTATTCGCTTTTTGCATATTGCCAAAGGTTCCGCTGCCGAATTGAGGACGCAGGTTTATATTGCCCGAAAAATTGAAAGCCTTTCAGAGGAAACAACCAAAGAATTAGTATCTGATCTTAAAAAGATATCGGCTATGCTTCATAACCTGATCAAAACCATAACACCATAAAACCTTAACACCTTAAAGCTTTAAACAATATAATAATGAACTCGCGAACCAAAATCCAGAACCATACATTTGTTTGTCAGTTGGAAACTGCTTTCTCCCTGATCGAACTGATGGTGGTGGTGGCGGTAATCGCGATTTTGATCGGATTGCTGATTCCGAGTGTGCGGGCCGTGCGCGAAAAAGCATGGGATACCCAATGCCGTAATAATCTGCGCCAATATGGTATCATGCTCGGCAAGTATATGGCCGATTGGAATGGCGACTTTGTCTATGCCGGCGCGAGCGGGCGTGGGACAGAGTCTGGGTCTTTAGGTAGTTCGGATATATATAGAGGACGTGGTTCTGACGGCCAGGAA
>CAZMFH010000215.1:4058-4333 GCA_964565485.1 uncultured Verrucomicrobiota bacterium
TAGAGGGGTTTATGGCAGATCGGGTGAAGGGCTTACAGGGAGCCGTGCGCATTTATGGTATGATATGATTGCGTCTTATTTGCCTTATGATGTTACGATACAGTCGTTATCCAAAGGCCAATCTTCCGTGCGCGTATGTCCTTATGTGCTCCATGAATTGCAATATGGCAATTATTTTGATCCCGATTCGCCGGATTTCAAGGGGGACCGTGAGGAAACTGAGAGTTTAGGTAATACGTATGTTTATTCTGATTTCGAAAACCGTAGCGGAAGCG
>CAZMFH010000216.1:0-3183 GCA_964565485.1 uncultured Verrucomicrobiota bacterium
CAAATATGCCAAATCTGTTGATGAAATAGAGGCTCTGTCAGGCTTTGATTTTTTCTACGCCCGTAAGCACGTTAAGATATTTGAGCGGAAGTTCACCAAGATCGTTATGTTTAAATTCTTTGCGATCATTGCGATCTCCCTCTGTGAAAATTCCCCCCACTTTTGCATTGTTAATTTTGCATTGCTAATTTTAACTTTCTTTCTCTTCCGCTTTCCGTTTTTCCTTCGTCCACGGATATTTTATCCTTACAAGCTCCCCGCCTTTGCGCGCCGATTCCGCCGCGTAAATGCCCGGCAATGTCATCCGCAGACCTTCCTTCAGGCTGATCGGCGATGGCCCGCCTGAGCGAATGGCCTTGAAAAAAGCATCCAGCATTGCGTAATCAATTCCATTATGACCGACGGCTTTTGGATTACCCATGAGAGCCGGCGGCATGTAAAGATCAACCGGTAATTGCATCCAGGTTTTATTCAATTTATCCAGTTTCTGGGAGTAAAATAAAACCATTCTATCAGTTCGCGGATAGCCGGATACGGTTTCAAAACAACCCTCGGTTGTAAAAAACTTGTAAGCGTGATGAGCGCCAACGTAATTGTTGATAAAAGAAGTCAGCAGCCGAACGACAACATTCGATTTTGTCCTGAACAAGGCGGACATGACGTCATGCTGGCCTTTGACCTTGTTGATATGGCTGCCGGTATCAAAGCAGGAAACCCATTCAAGATCTTCATCCATCAGCCGCAGAACCGGACCGAGCGAGTGTGTGCAATAATGGATTGACTCTATCGTTGCGCGCCACGGCGTTATTTTAAAATAGCGCCTGGTGTCATGAATATAGGAGGCTTCCGCATAAATCGTTTTACCGAACAAACCCCGTTTTTGCAGATCCACTGCCGCATCAATGCAGGCCTTGAAATTGGCATTGGCGCCGGTCATATAGAGCGCCTTGCTTTTCAAATGCGCCTTCCAAAGCAGATTGGCTTCCGCAACCGACCAGACGGTGGGGATTTCCGACAAAACATGGATGTTTTTTGCCAGCGCCTTGCTCGCGAATTCCGCATGCAAATGCGCCGGCGTTCCGATAATCACGGCATCAATCTCGATGCTTTTCAGCATGTCCTCGTATTTCTCGAAAACACGGATAGCGGGGTGTTTCTGCTTGGCTTTTTTTATTTTATCCGGCATGGTATCACAAACCGCTGCCGGAATAATCCCATCAAAGCCTGCCACGGCCTCGTCAAAAACTGCGCCCCCGCGCCCATAACCAATCACCGCCAGACGAATTTCTTTTTTCCGTCGAATAGACATAAAAAATTCCTTTCTTTTGCGCGCATTTTCACACAAACCCTGTCTTTATGCCAAGTAACATTTCTTGCTATTTTTTTGCCATTCTTGATCTTGATTTTCAACGGAACAGGCAAAGCTCAAAGACATTGGCGCCGATTAAAGCGTTGTCTGCGCGGCTGTCCAGGGCACTGTGCGCATGTCCCGAAATGGAAATTCCGTGCCCATTACCAATGCCTTTGCGCCATGTTGGGCTTGGATGCGTTGCAGTTGTCCGGTAAAATCAGTTAGCCGTGAAATTGCAAAGCGCAATGTGCCTTTCGCAACCGGCGCGCTCAAGCGAAGGATTTGGTCAAGATCATTCGCGCCCACGCTTTGAAAGACATATTGGTTTTGCGGCGCTTGGGCGGTAAATGCCAGCAATTCCGCGCCGCTTACCGGACGCGGCGCAACTCCGGCATGCCGGAAGCGATGGTCCGTCAGCCCGCAATTAATCCAGATCGGTCTGGCGCATGCGGCGCAAGCCTCGAAAAAAGCCTGATACGCGCCATCGTCAAGCCGCCAGTTGTGCAGATAAGGATGAATCAAAATGCCCGCAAACCCCGGCCCGGCTTCAGCAAGAGTTGCCGGCCAGTTTTCCGCATTGGGATTGACCACAGCCAGCGGTTTGACGCGTTGACAAGCTTGCGCGGCGGCCAAAAATTCGCGATTGGCGGCAGGCAAATCCATGCGGTAGATGCTGCCCAGATCGCCGCAAAACGCCCGCGTAATTCCGCGCTGCGCCAGCTCGGCGTCAAGTTCGCCGGGTGTCTGACATGCCGTCGGGAAAAACGGCCAGCGCCCGCAAAAGCAGAAATGATCCTCTGTTTCCTGGCCGGCAGCCGATAAATCCGGACAGTCCGGCAGCCGAAAATTATGGCCTTTTTTGCTCCGCACATTGAAAATTGCGGCGGCATTATCCCATAAAATCTTGCGCCGTGTTTCGGCGGAAACTTCGGCAAACACCACTTTGGCCAATTGCGCCTTCTGGTTGCGCCCCGGCATGTCGCTGCCGAACAAGACGCGTTCCGCGCCGGCTTCGGCAACTATTCCTTCAACCATCCCTTTTTCCGGAGCGGTGCCGCCAACTTCCATGTATAGGTTTGGCGGGGCATGTTTCAAAAGCTCCAGACTATGCCGCCAGTTGCCGCCGGTATGCCCCGCAATAATCGGCATTCCGGGGAATTGCTCAGCCAGGCGGACACATTCCGTAAAATTTATTTCACCGGGCCGGTTGCCGCCCGTGCGGTTATAAGTGTGGAAGAGCACCGGCAACCGGCGCGCTTCGGCGGCGGCCAGAACGTCCCGGCAACGCGCGAGCGAACCATCCGCGCTTTTCAGGGCAATCCATAATTTGATGCCCCGCGCGCCGGCATGCAGGCATTGTTCAAGTTCTTTTGCCCATGCTTCCAATTGCGGATTCAAGTAGGCCAGCCAGATCACCTCAAGCCGGTTTTGGACGAATGCCCGAAATTTGCGGCTGATTTCGTTCAGTTGCCGCACACATTGCGCCGAGGGATAGTGCGCGGCAGTGTCGAGGGCGGAAAAAACACCGTGTGTAACGCCGTTCCGACGGCATTCATTGATAATCAGTTCCCAATCGTTGCCGCCCGAAGGATTTTCCGGATGGAGATGCGCATGAGCATCAAGAATCATAAGGTTTTTGCTCCGTTAACCTGACCTAAATATTCTTACTCAGCTATTAAACCGTTATCAACAAAATTCTGCGCAAAGCGCGCAGGATTTTCATTTGCCCCAAGCCATGTTGCCGAGCAGGCCGTTATTAAAGAAAACCGGCGTACAGCCGCCTTCCACAATCAGGCAGCGGGCCGCGCATTCGATCCGTTGCATGTGGTCCG
>CAZMFH010000216.1:3193-4326 GCA_964565485.1 uncultured Verrucomicrobiota bacterium
TATGGGAATGTATATTGCTCGTGGCTGGCGCCGCCGAATGTTTCTGCGCCATACTGTTGGGCGGTTTTGAAGCCTTGCGCGTAGCGCTTTGGTATTTCCTTGAGCGGCACAAGATTGCAGCAGCACCCGCTTTCGGCAACAAAAAAAACACCAAGCGCCGGATCGTAATATGCCCGGTGATTGTTGAGGTATGAAGCTTCTTCGGCATGGCTGTAATGCAACTTTAAACCGGCGGACGCGTCGGGGAGGTTGCGAATATCCGCCGTTGTCCGCTTGGCGGCGGCATCCATGTTGCCGCCCTTTTGACGTTCGGCGAGGTTGGGTCCGCCCATGACGCGTGGTCGGAACGTATTGGAGTAGCAGCGGCAGCCGCGCCGGATCAGTTCCTGCGCCACGGCTGGATGGATATTGCCCCAGTGCAACACTATCGGCGGAATGAATGTTTGTTCGCCGGCAAAGCGGATGATTTCGTTTTTAACCAGGTCGTAATCGCGAACGAACTCTTCCGCGCTTGCTTCGAGATATGGTCTATCCGGAAATTCGCCGTAGGAGTGAAACGACAGCTTCAACCAATCGGAATTATCAATGAATTCCTGTTTCCATATTGCAGGCATTTCTTTCAGTTCAAAATCATGGTGGTCGTTGTGATAGAAGCAGTTTAGCGCCAATTTCAGGCCGTATTTGACATGAATCGCTTTCAGTCCTGCCAGATAAAAATGTTCAAAAGCGCGCGCCGGCCGTTGTTTCGTCAAATCGGTAAACAGAAAGCTGTGGTCGTCAATATAAAAATTGCAGCGCCGAAATGATTTTTTGTCCCAAACCAGTGTGATAGTCTGGGAAAAACCGCCGTATGGCGTGGCGACGGAGGCAGTGAGATCATTAAATTTTTGCGTGCATTCAAAAGGCAGCCAAAACCGGCGGCCATCCATGTTGGCCGGCCGGCCATTGAGCATGGCCGGATGCCCGGCGCTGGAAATGCCCTCGATCATCACCGTCAAACTTTTTTCCGTTTCAGCGCCATGATTGTGATTCAGGATGGCGCCTTGCCTGAAATTGGTGATCTCAATCATAAAATTTCCTCCCCTGAAGCTGCGTTCAAAGACGGAACTTCGAACGCATATTTTTTATCTTTC
>CAZMFH010000217.1:0-4325 GCA_964565485.1 uncultured Verrucomicrobiota bacterium
AATTTCAGGAGCGTTTGCTTTGTCCCAATTTGCCGAACCGTTTTCTTGCAATTGTGCCGGATGATTTTAAGGGCGATGCTGTCAAAGACGCTTTTCTTGAGGAATGGCGGAAAATCGCTGATAAATGTTTACAGGCTTTAAACGCGTCGCCGCATTTGTTTTCTGAAAAAGCGCTTGCGCGTTGGAAGTTTCAGGTGGAAAATTTCTGGTCGGTTAGCTGGCAGCTTTGGCCGTGGCTGGATGCCGATCAAACCTTGAAGCTTGCCGCCAAGTGTCCGATTGTGCATGCCGATAAAATCAAGCTTAGCCGCGATATTGCCGCGGAAATTCCCAATGGCGACAAGGATCAAAGGTGCTATCAAAACGGGAAATTGAATGCCGGTTGGTATTGGCCGTTGCATTATGGGCTTTGCCAGCATCGCCTTGATGCGCGCCGCAACACGCGCGATTTTGCGGCATGGCAGGCGCAGACAACGGAAAAAGCGGTTAAAGACGATTATTCCGGACGCGAGGAAACTATAATTGATGAAGAGTGGCTGCAACAAATTGCCGGTCATAATGAGCTGAAATACTTTTTCCGGCATAAGCGCGAACATCTGGGCGCGCCCAATTTGATCAAGCGTGTCTGGCATAAAGTATATCTTGGAAAAGAGAAGGGAATCGAGCGCGGCAAAAAATCAAAATCTTTCGATTCCGTTCCCGCCGTTGCCGCTGCGCCGTGGGTTGATCGGGTTTCGAATCAAATAAGGGGTAACGAGCAAGTTTGGGGCGCATTGCTTGATTTTCAGGAGAAACTCCGGGCATGTGCGGATTGGCTTGAATTTCCGTTGCCGGGAGACGCACAGGAAAGCCGTTGGCTGGAAAAAATTGATGCCGCTGTTTTTCAGGATTCGTTTTGGAATCAAATCATAGCGGAAAGCAACAATGATCCGAATGTTGCAGAGGCACAAAAGGCGCTTCAGGATCTAATCAGCGCTGCTAAAGTCGGCAAGCCTTCAGTTTATTATGCCGTGCTGGCTTTGGATGGCGATCATATCGGCAAATGGCTTAGCGGAGAGAAAGCGCCGCCAATCAAGGATGTGGTGGTGGAACATGCGGCGCAATATTTTCGCGATAATATAAAATTTAAAGATGATGGCAAAAAAGTAAATGATTGGTTGGCATCGCCGCGTCCTCTTTCGCCTTCTTTTCATTTGCAATTTAGCGAGGCATTGTCGAATTTTGCGCTTTATTGCGCTCAGCGCATTGTGGAAAGCCATCATGGCCAGCTTATTTATGCCGGCGGCGATGATGTCCTGGCCATGCTGCCGGCGGATGAGGCCATTGCTTGCGCGCGTGGTCTGCGTGCCGCTTTTCGCGGTGATTTGGATGATCAAGGCCATTCCGTTCTTGCCAGTCTCTATAAGAATATGTTTGCCGATACCGATTCCGGCTTTGTGAAGCTTAAGGTTCCTGAAGCCATGTGTCGTTCTGCGGAGCCGTGGCCGTTGATGGTGCCTGGGCCAAAGGCGACGGTTTCGGTTGGCATAGCTATCGGGCATGTCAGAGAGCCGCTTCAGGATATGATTGAGGCGGCACAGTCAGCCGAGCGAAGGGCAAAAGACAAAAAGAAATTAGATCGCGATGCTTTGGCCGTTACGCTTTTTAAGCGTTCCGGTGAGACGGTGGATTGGGGCGTTAATTTTGATTCCAAAGCCTTCGATTTGCTGGCTTTTTTCAAGGAAAACTATCGCGCGCCGATTGATGATCCTAAAAAAATCATGCCGATTTCTGGCCGATTCCCTTACCGCGTTGCCGCTTTGTTGCGCGCTTATTGTGTGGGCGCCGATAACAAGCTGGTTGAGCGGAATGATCGGCTGCCGGTTGTGGACCAAGCTTTGCGCAAAATTGCCGAGGCGGAGTTGCAGTGGATTATCAGGCAGCAATGCGAAGAGCCCGTGCGCGCTGAATTATTCCGTTTATCTCAAGAATATCTGGCTGAATTGGAAGCAAAAAAACGGTTGCTATCCGATTTTTGGAGCCTTTTTGCCGTGGAAGCGTTTATTGCCAGGCAAGGAGAATGATTATGCGCGCCTATGAAATAACTCCTCAAGATGTGCTGTTTTTCCGGGATGCCCGGCCAATGGAAACGGGCGGAGGATCCGGCGGGCATGGCGCGCGCTGGCCGATGCCCTCGATTTTTTTCAGCGCCGTGCATGCGGCCTTGCACCGTGCTTTTCCGAATGGCGCTAATCATGAGCAGGATAAATATGCATGGGAGCATTGCCATCATGTTAAAAGAAACGGCGCTTATGACCGCGCTGGGGCGCGCAGCCATCGTTTTGGATCGTTGCAGACAGCCGGGCCATTCCCGGTTTGTGATGGGAAGTGGTATTTCCCTGCGCCAGCCGACTCGTGTAATGCCGAAACGGTTATGTGCCCTGCTTGCGAGTTTTTAGGTCAAAATAATTTGCCGAATCCGCTCAAGTATCCCGTGGCCAATCAGAAACCGCCGTCCAAAGAGCGCGGCGCGGCATGGTTGGATAAGCAGGCGTTTGCGAATTATTTGGGTGAGAATTCGCCCGGCGGCAGCATGAAAAATAATGGCGATTTTTTTGCCGGTGAATGGACAACCGGCATTGGAATTGCGCCGGAGACCCAAGCGCAGGATAAGGAACATATTTATTCGGCGGAATATCTGCGGTTGCTTCCGCAAGTTTGCATGGGCGCTTTGGCGGGCATGGCGTTGAAGGAGCGTGTCGACGAGGAAGGCATGGACGTTTTGCTGCGCGAGGAGCGCATCATGATTATGGGCGGCCAGCAGCGCGTATGTAATGTGCACGTCAGGGACTTTGCCGGGTTGGAGGAATTCATGCCGCTGGGCTCGCCGATTACCGGCAACCGGGTCAAATGGGTTTTGCTTGCTCCGGCGGTTTTTCCGCAAATTACGGAAAAAACATTTGCCGGGCAGCCAGTCAATCCGCATCAGGGCGGATGGTTGCCGTCTTGGATTAATCCGCAGGATGGGCATGTGCTTTTGAAGAAAGGGGAAACTGCGCGGCGGGTGAATGAAGGGCGTGAGGTCTGGCGCGCGCGTGTTCGCCAAGAACAATCGTGTTTTGATTGCCGGCTGGTTGCCGCCTGCATACCCAAGCCGATTGCTTTTAGCGGGTGGAGCGACAATGTGCATAAGGACGGAAAGCCTGGCGCGCGTCCGACTATCCTGGCTGTGCCGGCTGGGGCGGTTTATTATTTTGAGGGCGCTGATGCCGCGCTTTTGGCGGAAACGCTTAATTGGCATGGCGCGCAGCGTCGGGATATCCGGACAATCAGCAATCGGCGCAGCGCGCTTTTTGGCGAACAAGGTTTTGGGCTTGGTGTTTGCGCAAATTGGAAAAGTTATGAAGACATTGCCGGAAGTGCCGGCGGTTGAAATGTTTGGCTTAATAAAGCAAGAATGGGAGAAACAAGCATGCAGCAGAAAATTCTATATTTATTCACCCGCACACCCTTGCACGTTGGCGCGGGCAGTTCCGTCGGCGCGATAGACCAGCCGATCCAGCGCGAACGGCACACCGGTTTCCCGATTATCCCCGGCTCAAGCATGAAAGGCGTCTTGCGGGGACTGTTTAGTCAAGATCAGCAACAAGAGGCTTTATTTGGGCCGGATGTTAAAGCCAAGGAACATTTTGCTGGGAGCTTGCTCATTGGCGAGGCGCGTTGTCTTTGTTTCCCTGTGCGTTCGGCAAAGAATGCTTTTGTCTGGGTGACTTGTCCGATGGTTCTGCGGCGTTATGCGCGGGATTGTGGAAAATCAGTGGAAATTAATGATATAACTGAAGAATCTTGTTTCGCTTCCGAAAACGTTTGCATTAACAACAATGTTATTCTTGAAGAGTATTGTTTTACGGCGCAAACGCCAGTTACAGCCGGAATAATTGATTTATTAAAAACAGTTCTTCCCAATGAAGATTTATGGAAAAGCCTCGCCGACCGGTTGGTGGTTCTGGCGGATGGGAGCTTTTCAGATTTCTGCGCTTCTGCCTGCGAGGTGCAGCAACGCATCAAGATTGATGATGAGACGGGAACTGTGGCTGAAGGCGCGTTATTTAATCAGGAAAATATTCCCAGCGAGACATTGTTTTATGCCTTAATTGGCGAAAATAAGAACGGCGCACTTGAGAAATTATGCAGCAAACTCAATGATGCAAATGTAATTCAGTTGGGTGGCGATGAAACCGTAGGCTTGGGTTTTTGTTCCTGTTCTGTAAGTGAGGGAATCGTTGCCGGTTGTTAAGGCGCAAAAGAAGGGAAATAAAAATGCAGAATCTTGAGCAAATTCGGGC
>CAZMFH010000218.1:0-4314 GCA_964565485.1 uncultured Verrucomicrobiota bacterium
GCCAACCTGAACATAAAATTATCGCGGGCGCGGCCTTATGCCGCGTGGAGTAAAGGCAAGATCGAACGTTTCTTCCGCACCCTTCAAAGTCAATTCCAAGCCGCGTTGGTCTTCGATCCGGTTCATAGTCTGGAGGAACTCAACGCCAAGCTCTCGCATTGGATGGAGAATGTCTATCATCAGACTCCGCAGCGCGGAATAGGCGAAGCGCCAGCCAGGCGTTTCATGGCTTTTAACGAAACCATCCGCTTGGCGCCGCCGGACGAGGAACTCGACCGGCTCTTCCTCTGCCAAACAATGCGGTTGGTGCGCAAAGACGCCACTGTATCGGTCGAAGGCCTGTTCTTTGAACTCACTCCCGCCCTGCGCGGGCACCAGGTCGAAGTCCGATTCAATACGCAAAACCTGACCGAGATCGAAATCTGGCATCAAAACCGTTTTGTGCAAATCGCGCACAAACTTAACCGTCAAGCCAACAGTCAGCACTTCAAAAGGAAATCATGAACAATCAAAACATCAACATGCTGCTCAAATCCATATGGGGCGCCACAGAGTCGCCCTTCGCCGAAACCACCGCGTCCGTGTTCGAAACCCCGGAAATCCGGCTGGTGCTTGAACAAATCGAACAGTTCCTGTCCATGCACTCCAGCGGCGTTCTCTGCGGAGCGAACGGCAGCGGCAAATCACTGATCCTCGACGCCATTGTGCAACGGTTGCCGGAAAAAACATTTACCGCGACCAAACTCTCGCACGCCTCCGTCACCGGCTCGGATTTGTTGCGTAGCATCGTGCGCGCATGTGGTATCGAACCATGCATGTGGCGTAGCGATAACATTAACCTGCTCATGAAACACTGGCGCAATCTTGGCTCACTGCATCCGGTTATTATCCTCGATGAGGCTCAACAACTCGAAAGCCGGGCGATGGAAGAAATCCGCCTGTTGTGCGCCGATCGTGCCCAACTTACCGGCAAAGGACGCACCCCCGCCTTCAGTCTGCTGCTCTGCGGCGACGAAGATTTGTTGCCAACACTGCAAATGGGCGTGTGCAAAGCGCTCCGCTCCAGACTGGGCTTCTGCCTGCATACCGCGCCGCTCACCGCCGAACAAACAGCGGAATATGTCATCTTCCGCTGGAAACAGTGCAATGTGCTGCAATGCCCCTTTGACGATCAGGCGCTCACGCTTGTTTACCAGGCAACCGAAGGAATCCCGCGTAACATCAACCAGCTTGGTTCCGCCGCCACCACTCTGGCCGCACAGCAAAAAGACCATGTCATCCGACAACAGTATGTCCAAAAAGCATTGCATATGATCCCTTGGATGGCGCTTAAAACAATCGCCTCCAATTAAGCGAACCCCGGCCGCCCCGCCGGAGGATAGGGCTCTGTGTTGGGGATCACAACCCGAGCGCTGACGGGGCTGTCACACCGTAACTCGGTCCGGCAGCCCGTCCGGCGGTTATTGCCGCCGGGCGGGGTTTGCCGGGGTTCGCCTCATCTTCAGCAACTTGATGAATCCGCAATCTATCCGAAACGCACGTCTCAGCATGATGATGAAAATAAAGCAAATATCACTAATCTATCCTAAACGTTCGTCCCAAAACAGCTTCATTTATTTTGCAATTATTGTCCGCAATTAAATTGCACGCCTACACGAATACCAAAGCATTCCGGAAGCGCCGCGCAATCAAATCTGGACGGACTTTGCCGGACCGCGCGCCAGGCGCATTGCGCAGGCTCTTAATCATATATCCGGTAAAGGGTTCATGACAATCCAGAATCCGACCGAATTCGAAGCTATTTTCGACAATATGATTCGCATCTACAAAAAAAACGACCATACCGAAACATTCAAGCTGGCTGCGGAACTGGAAAGATTAATGGAATTGATTTACATGGAAAGGCGCAGCGGAGAACTGGACCTTCATCGTCTCCCGCAATGGCGCGCTTTATCCGAAGAAATTGCGAATCATCCGTTCCGCAAATGGAATTTCCGCGAACAAGCAAGCCTGTTCAACATGTCATACACCAATTTTCGTCGTTATTTCCGGTCAACGATCAATTGCGCGCCGCACGACTATCTCTTGTATTGCCGCGCACGCTGGATAGCCCGCGAAATTCAGACTAATCAGCTTTCCATCAAACGCATTGCCTATAAATACGGATATAACGACCCATCCGCGCTTTCCCGGCTCTTGAAACGCAAACTTGGCGTTGCGCCGACCCATCTGCAAATCAACCCGATTGCCACCGCCAAAAAGGAACGCGCGCGCAGACGCGCCGCACTGCGTCTCCGAACCGTTCGCACCGGCCAACGCTGAACTCAGAATCTTCCCTGCACAATCGGCAATGCATTGGGACCTCCAAAACGCCCCTCGTAATAAGCGCCGCTCATGCAAGCTATATACCACATGCCGGTATTCTGATCATACAGCGCCACATCCGTGCGCCCATCGCCGTCATAATCGCCCGGAACAGGAACACATCCATTCCATCCGAATTTCCCGCCAAACATGCCAAGTCGGTTATACAACAGCCAATTGCCGGTGTTGGCGTCAAACAAGCACACATCATTACAACCGTCGCCATCATAATCACCGGCAACCGGAATCCAGGACGGGCCACCCAAAACACCGCTAAAAACATTCCATGTCCGGTAATATTTATGATAACAACCTATCATCCACTTGCCAGTCTCTGGCTCATAAAGCGCCAGGTCAGCGGCGCCATCGCCGTTATAATCGCCCGGCACAGGCATCATCCCCGGCATACCGAACAAAAGCGAAATTGTCGCGCCGCTCCAAACATCATAAATATGCCATAAACCACTGGCACCGTCGAATACCGCCAGATCCATGCGACCGTCGCCGGTATAATCGGCGGGGACCGGCGTCATGGAAACTCCGCCAAACCTCAAATCAGCGGAAATACCGCCATATGTATATATACGCCACAATCCTTTGTCGTAGAATGCAAATTCAGAATGGCCGTCGCCGGTATAATCACCAACCATCGGCAGGGCGTCATAAATACCGAACCGCAAAGTGTCCGATTGTCCGTTCATGGTCACAAAGCTCCAAATTCCGGCATTGGCGTCATATACACCAACATCGCTCCGTCCGTCGCCATCATAATCGCCGGGACTTGCCCAGGCATTGAAGCAGAGCGGACGGTAATACGGATAGCTCTGCCGATCCAATGGATCGGTCCTGTAACGCAACACTTCCGCGCCATCGGAATATCCGTCGCCATCAGTATCCCATTCATTGGGATCAAGCTTTGCGACCAACTGTTTGTCGTTCACGGAAGAACCGTATGCCATCATACAGTAACGTTTCTCAAAACCATCAGCCAAGCCATCGCCATCGGTGTCCCAATTAGCCGGATCCTGATTGACTCCGTCTTTGATGTATTCTTCCAGATTGGTTTCACCGTCGCCGTCATAATCCATATCTCCCGTTTGATCCAAATTGCCGAAATAAGCCATTTCCCAGGCATCAGGCATTTGATCGTTGTCGGTATCCTTGTCGCGGATAATTATTCTGGCATTCTTTTGATGCCGTGCGGCACGCAGATCAATTTGTCCCGCCCGATAGAAGTTGGTCGGATCGCGGTAAAAACCAGCCGACTCCCAAAAATCAAGCCGTTCGTTGGCATTTCCGCCAAACGGGGTAACATCAAGAAACGCGCGCAAGAAATACACGCCCGGCTTCAGGCCGGACATGGTATAGGAACATTTATTCCATCCTGCGCCGGCGGTCGGGCTAATCGTAACACGCCCGACAGAGCGTCCGCCAAAACCGCGATTATCAAACGCCTCCACAATGATCTTTTTGGCCGGAACCTTGCCGAAATAATGAATCTCTCCGGACACCAAGCATGAATTGGTCGCGGAAAAATTCACCTGAAAAGTCTGCCAATCCGACCACGCGCTTTCGCCTTGGGGAGTCCATCCTGCCACGCGCCAAAAATAGACGCCATTCCGCCAGTCATCGGCATAGTCGTTCAGCCAACCCTGAAACCTACCCGGTGCATTCATCCATGGAGCGCGCAGATATTTATCAATCAGAATCGCGTTGTCCGCGCTGCCCTGCTTAATCTGAAAACGCGCCATCGGACAACTCGCATCCATGGTCCAGGCAAACTGATTATTGCCATAATAAAACACATCTCCACGCGGATAGACAAGTTCCGGTTTAGCCAGAACGCCCGGATAATTGATGTGAAAAACTCCGTTTTGTGCGCCCACCCACCAGCGATATGATCCAGAGCGCAATCCTTCGATGCCTGCCAGACGAAAATCCCATTCATGA
>CAZMFH010000219.1:0-4282 GCA_964565485.1 uncultured Verrucomicrobiota bacterium
GGTACAACCAAAAATATGCCCTGTATAACCACCACTATAACCGCTATAATTAATACCCCCGCCATGGCCGCTCGACGTGTTGGCTTGAACCAGGCAGTTGAGAACAGCAACATGCCGTGTGCCATATATCCCGCCTCCGCCGCCGGTTCCAAATGATACATTCGATACGATGCTGCAATCCCTGATGGTGCCGCAACCAGTATTATAAAAGCCTATTCCGCCGCCTTGAACTTGAGCGCTGTTATTGGCAATCAGACATTTACTGAGTGTCGCCCTGGTCAGACTGGCGCCCTGAATAGCAACCCCCCCGCCAACCCCGCTGCTCTCATTCGTTGCGCAATTGCCAATAATATGACAATCCTGCATTGTAATCACATTTGTGCCGGTGACATCAAAATATATACCGCCGCCCGGTACAACAGATGTGTTGGCCATGATCCAGCAATTACTGATCCACGCCTGCCCGTAACAAAAAACCCCGCCGCCATAATTAGCTTTGCTCCAACCAACCACCGCATTAACCAGGCTGCCGGTAAAAATGCAAACCCCGCCGCCACCATCAGTGCTGCTGCCGGCGCGAGATCCGTTCGAAACGGTTAAGGAATTCAATTCGGCATTCGGATGTCTCAAGACAAAGCACCGCACCGCATTGTTCCCGCTAATGACAACATGCTCCCTGTTCCCGTCAGCGCCACGCACCACTACATTACTTACATAAACAGTTGCCGGCAAGACATATAAACCGTTGGATACCCAGACCGTGTCCCCGGCGTTATTGGTGTTAGCCCAATCTACGGCCGCCTTCAGGCTTGTTGCGGCCATATTCCAGTTGGTGAACGGCGGCTGATTCCCGCCCGTTCCGGACACATAGCGATCCACCGTCTGCGCCATGCCGGCACAACATGCCATCGAAAGGCAAAACAACAATATTTTTTTCATTATACCACCTTGCTTCTCATATACCTTCTTCATTAGCCACCGTAAGGCGATGGTGCCTCGTCCAAAATATCCACGCCGGAACCGGCGCGGCTACACAAAACCTTAAAACTCTAACACCTTAACACCTTCTTCTCATTCCATCGTAAATTCCGTCGCTTGTTCACCGAATTCAATCTGCACGGCATCCACCCAGAATTCGGCGTTCCCCGTCGCTTCCGCCATAAATTCATCCTTGTAAGGCAGATTTTTGCCGGTATGGATGTTTTTGGCATCACGCCACGGCGCAAAGCCATTCCTGAAACTCCCGCGACCGGGTCCGAGTGTAAATTGGATCCCATTCAAATTAGAAAGCGTCTTTTGCCTGTAATCATAAGTTCCGCGCACAACGATGCGCTGCCATTCGGTGGTTGGAACAAAGTTGTGCGATTTTGACGATTTGCCGTCGGGATTGTCAAAAGTAATGCCAATTCCTGATAGATACCCCTCTTTGACATTTTCGGTGGCCTTCACGTAAAATGACATCACAAAAGGCGTGGGTTTGTCAACTACCGGCAGATAAGCTGTGCCTTTGATGCCATAACCATTTTCCGCAATCGCAGGGAGAGCGATATTTACTCGGACGCTGTATTTGCCATGCACCGCATTGCGATCATCCATGCTTAATAGCGTGCCAGGCATATCCAAGCGCGGGATCGTCGGAAATGTAACAGGGCGCACCCAATCCGGCAATAAATGCGGCGGTGTGCTGAGTTCAAACGAAGGATTGGGCACAAAATTGCGCCGATCCTTGAGCGCTTCCAAAAAATATCGGTTCAAAGGCAACGCCTGTTCCGGATGCGCCTTCGCTTCAACAGCTAACGCCACCGGTTTGACTGCGTCCGGCGCCATTTCCAAAACATACGCGCGTGTGCCAAGCGGTTCGAGCGTATCACGAACAACATCGCCCTTTACCTTGAGGCTTTCCCCAGCAAAAAACCGTTTGGCTTTTGCCCGGACGCGCGCAAAGACATTCAAGGGAACTTCGTCGCCGGTTTGTTTCATAAACATACGCTTGATTCCGGCCTTGGCATTCAACCCAGGCACAATAAACCGCGCGTCCACCGGATGATAAGCAGAGTTGGCCGCCAGCAGAATATAACCGCCCGCCGGATTTTTGAAAAGCGCTGCCTGCACATCAGGAAACTGTTCTTTCTCAATATCCAACTCCACCGGCGCGTAGTGGACCACCTGATGAGACTCGCCGGACAAAAGAGCGGGAGACAGCATTTTCGCCTGCTGCGCCAAATCCGCCAGAGTGTCAAACATAAGCTGAGAATAAAATAAGGTGTCATAAAAATAAAACAGCCCCTTGACTCCATGAATCATGGCCAAATAAGTCTGGCAACGCTGTTCTTCCGGCAGAAGAAGACGCGGACAGCGCAACGGTTCCTGTCCTTCCGTCATCAACATCAGCATGGCCACCTTATTAGCCGGATCCGAGTGTCCTTTTAATTTCAAAAGATGATAAGTGATCGCATTAGGATACCCGCGCAAGCCAAAATAGCCGGATCCGCCTTTTAAGTAGATGTCAAAGTAGACGATATCTGTAACGTCGAGGCCTCCTTTAGGAATATTTGCCGAAAAAGTTGTAATAACCGGACGATACGGGTCAGTTGCATGGACCGCTTTATAAAATTCAAGCGCTCCAATCATGCTCGCCTCGACATTGCCCAAATTAGGCTCATCACGATTATAATAACCGAGCAAAGACGGATAATCCATGATTGATTTGATGCGTACTTCCCATTCCGGCTTGACTTTTTCCAAGCCTTTCGCCAAAGCATCAAGTAATTCGCGTCTTTGCGCTTCGTTTTCCGGTTTAATACCAAAAAACTTAAATCCCTTGGGCAGATGCGGATTCAAGATGCCAAATGCGTTATCAACCACCTCAAGCCCGTGGGATTGCGCCACATCCATCAATTGCGTCAGCGACCCAATGCCTTCGTAACGCCACTCCCTGGTCCAGTTTTGAAACGCGTTATAACCACCCTGCGCCAATTCCTTTAAGGCCGGCGTTGAAGGACGGGATACCACAAGGCCGAACGGGAAAAATGGCACATCGTCTTTCAACAACATTTTATGAACCAGGTCTATCTTGATTTCACAACCCGGCTTGGGCGCCAACTTAACCAGCGTCGTCAGGCTTTCCGCCAGCTGTTGCCCATTGTTGTCCTCCAGCCCCACCCGTAATTCATGTTGACCCAGAGGCACTTTCTGAAGCGGCAACGCAATTTCATACTCCTTTGACGGCCCAATCAGGCGCGCCAGTTCGTTGCCGTCAGACAGCCGCACGACGACGCTTAAATTCCGCAGTTTATCACCCGGTAATCCCAAGCTTTGGCGCAATCGCGCTTCAGATTCGGTTGTGTAATAGTTGCGATCCAAAAACGGCGTGCCCATCGAATCAAAAACCGCCGGCGACCACAACACCAGCTCCTGCAGTAATTCATCCGTTTGCGCAGAACGCAAGGCCACGCGCACATTGCGTTGCGCAAGAAAATTAACTGGCACTTTTATTTCCGTCTCCACATCCTGCAATGGCGGCAATGCGATTTTCTTTTCCACCGGCGGCCTGGGCTTGCCGGCAACAGGGTCGTCGGTAACCACGATTTTTACATTCGCATTTGCTTCCATACGCGAACGCGCCAGGATTCTAACCGTATACCAAATCTCGTTCTCCGAACCGCCAAAACCGTTAACATTGATCGTCTCAAGCGAGACCAGCGGCACTTCTTCCATCTGCGCAATGTCAAACCCGGCAAGCTTGCGGAAACCGGCCCGCTCCGTATAATTGTTATGTGCAACACCCCAGGAACTGCACACTCGTTTTTCGGCAAGTATAGCGCCGGCTTGATCCAGCTCAAGTTGCCGCTCATTACGGGCGATATTCATGCGCACTTTTGATGGATATTCACGCATACTACAATTCGAATGTGATTTAGTTAGCAACTTTGGTCCAAATCAAGACCGAATACATTATGTCGTTGATGAACATGATATCATAACCGAAAAAATAGGTAATATTGTTATATTTGTGATCCCAATATTATGTTACTGGGAATCACCTGTAACTGTTACTCAGTTGAGTGATATTGGAAAATTTCTAAGACATTCGAAACAAACAATCGAATATTACTACATTGAGAATCCATGTATGATTAGTAAAGGAGATTCCATATGTATACACGATTTTCATTCAAATAATAATAATCCGGTAGTATTTTGTTTAGCTGTGCAAAATGTGAGCTAAGGCACGCGTGTTTCGCCTAAAAAATAAAAAATGTGTTCTTATCCACTGCAACTT
>CAZMFH010000220.1:0-4277 GCA_964565485.1 uncultured Verrucomicrobiota bacterium
ATCCAGGCAATCTCCGAGGTTGGAATCCCTGCTTCCTTAAACCGCGACATGGCCCACGCGCGGGCATCAAAACCGCGGTGCGCCGCGATTTGCCGTCCAAAACCATGATTAAAAAAGCAAACCTGCGCGGCGCCTTTGATGGGTGATTCTTTCCCGGTTGCGGGGTCCAGATAAACGTTATCTTTGGTTTCTTGATACAGGCGAATGATCGTATCAATGTATTGATTCAGTTTGCTGCCCGGGTCATTGGGCGCGTTGGGCTGCACAAAGCGAATATCAATAGAGGCCAGGCGCCCGTCGGTAATGATATTAATTAGAGGATCGGGATTACCCGGTTGTTGGGGAGACGGCTTCCAATGCCGGCTGGTTTCAATTCTCGGTTGTAAAACCTCATCCTGATAGGTCTTTAATGCGGCCGATGCGGGCGTGACCACAATCGTCGGTTGTCCGCCTTGGATCTTCGGGCGCTGAACAAATCCACCCAACTGGGAAGAAGTCAACACATCCATAAACATTCGCGCCCGGCTCATCAACTCCGGCACGTTAACGAACTTGGCAAATCGATCCACAATCTCATAACGGCCTGCCGCGTTCATTTCCGGAACACTGGCCATTTCTCCGTATTCCGTCGCCCAGGAGTCAAAGAAATCAATACCGTCGCGGGCCATTTGCTCCTGGGAGAAGTATTTCATAATCGTGTAGAGCTCGCCCATCGTATTGGTAATGGGCGTTCCGGAAGCAAACACATGCGACCGGCCCGGGCGCTGCCTGCCCAGCCATTTGGTTTTGATATAAAGCCCCATGGCGCGCACCGAGCCTATCGGATCAATCCCTTTAGCCTGCCGGTTCGTGGTAAAATCCAACTTCCTGAATTGATGCGCCTCATCCACAAATAGGAAATCCACGCCCATGTCTTCAAACGTCAGAACATTATCGCCTTGCGCGATCATCGCGGCAAAGCGCTGTTCCGTCTGTTCGATGCGCTTCTCCATTTGCTTGATGCGGATACGGTTTGCATGTTTGTCATCTTTGAGATCATCCAGCGACAAGCGCAATTCATCAATGATTTCATCGCGGACGGGAACAATATTTTCCTCTTTCATCTTCAATAAGCCGAAAGCGGAATGCGTAATCACAATCGCGTCGGGATTATTCAGCGCGGCCTGGGCCATGAAGCGGCGGCGGTTGGACGTGTGAAAGTTCTCGTCGTCGGCCACCATGATATGCGCCATGGGATACAAATCCTGGAATTCATTGGAAAACTGTTGCAGCATGTGGTTGGGCACAACATACAAAGGCTTGGAAATCAGTCCGAGCCGCTTCATTTCCATACCGGCGGCGACCATTTCATAAGTTTTCCCCGCTCCGACGGCATGCGCGATATACGTATTGCCGTCCTGAATAATCCGCCAGATCGCTTCTTTTTGGTGTTGAAGCAACGTATAGCGCAAGGAAACGCCGGGTAGGGTCAGATGCCGGCCATCAAAACGGCGCGGCACAATATTGTTGCGCGTGGCGTTGTAAATGTCCAATATTTCCCGGGAGCGGTTGGCATCTTCCCAAATCCAGGTTTTAAATCGCGCGCGCATCCTTTTAGCCACGTCATTTACCTGCGCCGTCGCCTGCGGGTCAATCGACGTGACATCCTGGCCATTGATTCTCTGGGTGCGATAAACGCGAATCGTCGCATTATTTAAAACAGCCATAAAGATTTCATTGGCGCCGCGATCCGGCGTGGACCATTCCGACGCCCGTCCGCGCTGGCTTTGCTTGGGCAGACCTTCAATCGACCATTGATTATCAGCCGTCGAATGATTCACCCGGGCGCTGGTCGGGAGCTCCAACACGGTATGAATAAAGCTATTATAGTATTTAACCGGCACCCAGGACGAACCGGGGCTGACCGTAACATCTTTTGACGACAGCGGTGTCGGCTGCGATTTAGCCAGGGCATCCACATTGCGGTTATATTTGGGATCAAGTTTTGCCGCTGCCCGGGCATCCGCCAGCTTTGTCACGACATCACCGGACAGATATTCATCCGCCGTAACAAAACCCTTGTCCGGCGTCTCATAAATTAAATCACCCAACTGCTCAATAACATCTGCGTCAGACTGCCCCAGGAGCGATGCAATATGCGCAAGGTCCAGCTTGCCGCGTTCATTGAGTGAAACAGCCAGCGCGTCGGGCGCACTTTTGATTTCCGGGGCCACCGGTTTCTTGATCGTTCGGCCTTCCAGAAACGGCCCGTTGACAATCTTGCCGTCTTCCGTTATTTGCTCCAATGAGCTGACAAGTGGATATTCCACATCCAACTTAAGTAAATGAATATTTTTCAATTTACGAATGGCGACGGTAATCTTATTGCCATCTTCATCCGTGTCTTTGCGCTCGTTAAGCGTAAAATCCAGGATGCGGCCGAATCCCAGTTTAAAAGTTGCATAAACACGATTGAGTTCTTGAAGTGATTTTTCCCAGTCTCTTTCGTGGAGCTGGTCATACTGGCATTGCTTGACCGCATTACGCAGATCAATATAGGAAGAAAGCCAGCGTAAATCCTTGGGGGTCAGCCTGGGGGCCATGGATGTTACGGGGACGCCCGCACCGGATTCCGTCACCATCACAACGCCCTTTTCGGACAGATACAAGCCGCCTTCTTTCTTGTTTAGTGGGTTGAAATCCTTTTCGATAGCTGCCGCCTCGTGTGCGGCGGGAGCGGCATGCACCATGGAATATACATTGGACGGCAGCTGGGTTACCGCAGCATCAAAAGCCGCTTCGATATCTCCTTCCGAAGGCAGTACCGTATATTGCGCGCCCGGGCCATACATTTTGCCCTTTCCGGAGTGCTGACCCAGGACCATTTCCGGATGCGCGACAAAATATTCATTCACCAGAAATTCGCCTTCCGGCGTATTCACCGGGGAGACATTATCCCAAAGCTGCCCCTGAGACTGTTCGCCGGGAACTTTCTTGCGCAAAAAGAGCACATCCGTTACGACTTCCGTTCCCGCGTTATGTTTAAAGGCGGTTTGCGGCAGCCGGATCGCACCCAGTAGATCGGCCTGCTGGTTGAGCATCTTGCGCACCCGGTCGTCTTGTTTATCCATCGTATAGCGGGACGTGATAAACACCATCAGCCCGCCGGGCCGGATTTTATCCATCGTCTTGACAAAGAAAAAGTCATGCAGCGAAAGCCGCAGCTTCTTATAATCCGGATCGGAAAGAATCTTGATGGAAGAAAAGGGTGGATTGCCGACGCCCAGATCAAAAAAACCATTGGGGAATCGTTGCTTGGTATAATCGCCCTCAATGAGATTTTGATTAGGATAAAGATGCTTGGCGATTTGCGCCGTAATCGCATCCATTTCAATGCCGGTATATTTTGAAGCGGCGCGCATCACTTGCGGCATCAAACCAAAGAACGATCCGACACCCATGCCCGGTTCTAAGACGCGGCCACCGGTAAAGCCAAATTTCTCCATAGCCCGGTAAATCGAGGAAATAATCGGCGCGCTGGTATAGTGCGCATACTGCGTCGATCGCGCAGCGGCGGCAATTTCCGCAGGCGTCAGGAGCTTGGTCATGCGTTCTACCAGTGGCTTCCACTTGGAATCGACCCGCCACATTTGAATCTTGCCCTCTTCGGCCCAGCCGGGAAACATATGATTGGCGATATCCGAAGCGCCGAATCCCGTGTAGCGCGCCAGCAACTCCTGTTCTTCGGGCGTCGCCTGTCGATTCTCTTGGGTGAGCTTTTTTGCTAATTCAATAATGTCAAGATTTTGGGATGCGGTATTGATCCAGGAACCGGATCGATCTATAGCTCCTGGGGTGATGACATGGTCTGTTCCAGCTCCGGCTCCGGATCGCTGAATTCGAGCCATGTCGCCATTGCTTCTTCCCACGCCCGGCTCTGTGCGGATGTTAAGGCCTGAAGATGGCGCAGGTAATCGTTCTGAACTTCCTGTGACAGATTGAGCGTCAGTTCCGTGTAGATCTGATCGAACGTGTCCATCATCAACGCGTCGCGTTCCTCCAGGAACTGCGGTAGCGCCTTGGCTTGTTTCAATTCCCGATACGTCTGCGGCGCCTGATCCTTCAGTGCCTGCTCGATCATCTTTCGTCTTTGTAGCGGATTCGTCATGAATGCCATGGTCGGCCCCTTTTACTTTTTGCTTTTCTCCGGCGGTTTCCAGCCGGGAGGTGGCGACGGGACTTCCTGATTGAGAAGCGCGTTTCCGAACAAGGAGTGCATCTCGGCGAGCCTGGATCGC
>CAZMFH010000221.1:0-4243 GCA_964565485.1 uncultured Verrucomicrobiota bacterium
AAATTGTCGGCGTCTGATCGTCGGCGTATAGCCGGATTCCGCGGTGTAGGTTGGTATCGCAAGAAATTGGAATTACCGGAAGAATTTCGCGGCAAGCGTGTCTTGTTGTGTTTTGAAGGTTCGGATTATAAAACGACGGTATGGGTAAACGGGAAGGAAGCAGGCCGGCATACGGGCGGGCGGATGCCGTTTAATTTGGATATCACCGATGCGGTAAAATTCGGCGCGGAAAATATTTTAGCGGTGCGGGTCTTTGCCCCGGATCATTATGATGCGATTTATGGTTATCCTTGGAATTTGGGCGGGATATGGAATCTGTGTTATCTGGATATAGCGCCGCCAATATATACTAAACGCATGTTGATTGTGCCTGATTTGTCGCAAGCGGCGGTGGAACTTGATTGTTGGTTGTATAATGGCAGCGCCAAACATCAGGAAATTGAGCTGAATGCTCGGATTAGCTCATATCCTACGCCGTTTTCAAGCGGCAAGGCCGGCGCCTGGACGGTTCGTTTGGGGGAAATTGTCGTTGCGCCCGGTATGAACCGTAAATCGTTTGTGGCGCAGATGGAAAACCCTGTTTGCTGGAGCTTTGAAAATCCGTTTTTATATGAATTAACCTTGATGGACGGCGGGACCGTGTTGGGCAAGGAACGGTTTGGGTTCCGCGAATTTGTTGTTGATGGCGCGGATTTGAAGCTTAATGGGGTCAAGGTGCGTGGCCGGGCGGCTTATGGTTCAAGTTTTGAGTATAGCCCCAAAATAACCATCAGGGATGAACATAATATTCTTAAAAAATATTTGTTGGGGATACGCGCATATAATCAGAATTTTTACTATACGATGTCCGGAACCCTGCCGCGTCAGTATTATCGGTATTTCGATGAAATTGGTTTTTTGGTCTATGAGGAATGGGCGGCGGCACATCATTGGTATCCGCGCAATCTGCCTGTTGAAAGCGAACCGGACCTCGGCGAATTGGATTTGTGGCTTTATACCCGTTATAATCATCCGTCTGTGGTCATGTTTTCGTTGGGCGGCGAGTTGTATGAAAACCAGCGGCCGAAATACATCAAGGCCTATGACGACGTTTTGGTTCCGATTTACCGGCGTTTGAAAGAACTTGATAAGCAGGCGCGTCCGGTGTGCCATTCGTCCGGCCGTCCGATTTATCCGCAAAGCGAGACGGATTTGTATGACGAACATGAATATCCGGGGGCCATTTCGCATTGCTGGAGCGACTTGACACGGATATTGATGGATGTAATGAAAAGTTCCATCGCAAGGACCGGCGGCGCCATCAAGCCGTTGATTCAAAATGAAGCGGGAGCTTTTGTGGCATATTGGAATTCGGATTGGAGCGCAATGCTTAAGGTCGGCATGACCAACGCCAGTTTGGATTTTAATAAAAAGGATTTTATCCGTTTGGCGCAATCGAAGCCGCAGCAAAAGGTGGGATTGCGCTGGATAAGCGGCATCTATGGTTTGCGGCGCTGGTTGAGCGATTTCGATGTGTATGAGCGCCGAAGCACGGGATGGGCCAAACAAATCGTTAAGAATCAAGTGGAGGATTTCCGGCGTTGCGGCTTGATCAGCACATATACGGCCAATAGTGATGCTTTCTCGCTGATAGAGTTGTTGATTGATGGCAAGCTTAATCCCACGCGGGCCAATGTACAGAATCGCGAAAAGGCCTGGTTGGCCGATCCTGAAAATTTGACGTTTGTCGCAAGCGAAATGTTTGAAGATGCGCGCCGGTCATTCAATCCGAAATTTGTATGCCTGAATGTGTTTGATCGGAATTGCTTTCCTGGTGGTCGCCTGACGGCAGATGTGTATGTTTTTAATGATACCATGCAAAACTCGCCGCCCGCTTCCGTACGCGTGGTGGCACGGCGTGGCGACGGTTCGGTGATCCATGATCTCGCAACGGAAATTGATTCGATTCCGCCGGCAAATCGGATGATATTCCCGTTCGAATGTGATTTGCCGGCGGACTTGCCTGCCGGTTGGCATCGCATCGAATTGTTTCTGACGGAATCCGAACGGATCGTGTCGGATAATGATTATAAATTTTTTGTGATGGGCGATGACGATATTGCGCAATCCTTCAATACTTCGAAAAAGGTGGCGTTGTTCGATCGCGGCGAGCAGCAAATGGGCAAAAACTATATAACGACTACGCGCATTCTGGAAAAACTCGGGATACCTTTTGATGCGATTGATTCGTTTGATTCCCTGGCGGATTATGATGTTTTGATTATCGGCGCGTATTCGTTTGGCAAAACACTGGCGGACCAAAGCGGCAAGATTCGAGAATGGATACAGCATGGCGGGCGTTTGCTGCAATTCGAGCAAACCTCAACGGGCGTCATTCCATGGGCGTCGCATTATCAGATGGTCAAGAATTATCAAATGACGGTGGTTGATCCGATAATGATCACTCACCCGGCTTTTGACGGGCTGAACGCCGAGAATTTATATCTTTGGAATGGCCGATTGCCCGGCGGAAGCGCGCCGGCGCGGTTGTTTCGCGGCGCCATTCGTCCATTGGATGAGACCGTTGTAGCTACGGCGGCAATTCTTGGTCCGCGTGGCTCGACACATGCTCAGGCCATGATAATATCGGATATCAAACTTGGCGCCGGGCAGATAACTCTCAGCCAGCTTGAAGCTACTTTTCGGTATGCGACTGATTCGGTTGCCGCCCGCTATGTGCGGAACCTATTACGTTACGTTCTTTCGGATCAAATCGAATATGCCGCGCCGCCGTCCGGATTTGTCCTGCCGGAAATAGACGATTTTGAATGCGCTTTGACGGATTTGAACCAGTTTGGCAATAATGCTTACGGGTCAGGCGCGGCAAGTTGGTTGGGAGGCTTTGTTGGAGGAGATGCAAAATATCTCGAGCTTCCGTTTCGGGCGCCGACTAAAGCGATTGTCTTAAATAAAAACGAATCAATAACAATTCCGGTGGGAAGCTTTGTGTTGTATGACGCAGAAGCCGAGGCGGCATATCGGCGTCGGAATCTTGATGTCGGCGAATTGTGTTTGAATCGTATTGAGCGGTTGTTTATGCTTTATGGCGCGGAGCAGGTGGCTTGGGGAAGCCCGGCAGCGAAAATCATTCTAAATTTCAAGGATGGGACAAAGGCGGTGTTTACTATCATTCCGGGTGAATCGCTGATGCCGGTCGGCGAGCGGGAAAATATAATGCCTCAGGCGGTAATGACGGATCATGGATTATGCCTGACGGCATGGGAAAATCCGGAAGTGAACAAGGATATAGTGTCATTGGAGATTCTGGCTGTGTCGGATCGCCCGATTGTTTTGGTGGGAATCAGTGCGCGGATGACGCGTGCGTTTCTACATACCGCCAGTTAATGCTTACGTTGTTGCGTGTGAAAAAATATCAGGAGGAGGAAATGCGTAATTTACATAAATTTGAAGAGATTTTTCCGGATGAGTTCAGGGCGGAGGTGAAGCGCCGTCCGATTATTTACTGTTCTTTTGCGCCGGTTGAGCTTCACGGACGGCATAGCGCGCTGGGCACGGACTTGCTGAAAGGCTATGAAATCTGCCTGCGCGCGGTTGAGATTTCGGGCGGTATTTTGTTTCCTTCAATTCCCATAGCGCCCGGCGGCAACCCCTTGAAAAACCGCGCGCAATTGCACGAGTTGGCTCATATTGTTTATCCCACCGTATGCACGAGCGTGGATATTTGCGAAAAGCTTTATGCCGAGCTTTTGGAAACATTTGCCGAGGATCTTGGGTTCAAGGTTTGTGTGGTCATGGGTTCGCACGGTCCGGCCGGCATATTGGCCAGAAAAATCGCGGGCGCAAATCCGGTGCTGAAAGGCATGCGCATTATCGGCGCGGGTAGTTTGACGCATAATATGGATGTGATTGAGGCGGAAAACAAGCGTCTGGGCCTGACCGGCACTAAGCATGCGGGGGCATGGGAATCTTCGATGTTTATGGTCAGTAACCCGGAATTTGTGGATCCGGAAAAGTTCAAGACTGTGCCGCCGGGTCCGGATGAAAAGTATATTCTGGAAAAATACGGATCAGAGGCTCTGCCGGATTATGAGGAAATCCGCAAAGTTTCGGTTGAATTCGGCGAACGCCTGGTGCAAACTGCTGCCGAAAGGATTGCGGCGGAAGCGCTGGCGGCGTTGAAGGAAATGCAAGAACAATAACAATTCGGAGGAAATGAAGCACATGGAAACACCGGTTATTTTTC
>CAZMFH010000222.1:0-4186 GCA_964565485.1 uncultured Verrucomicrobiota bacterium
GGTGCAGGCGGCCGCGCATACGCAGGGGCCGCCGATTAATCTTGTGCTGCTTGACATGATTATGGCCGATGATTTCGACGGATTGGATACATACAAAAAAATGCTTGAGTTTAATCCGCGCCAAAAAGCGGTGGTGGTCAGCGGATTTGCGCTTACGGACCGCACCAGGGAGGCAATCCGACTTGGCGCCGGACGGCATTTGCAAAAGCCTTTTGAGATAGAAGAGCTTGGCTTGGCGGTGCGGGGCGAATTGGATCGGGCTTAGCTGGTTTTACGCCAGGCCCATAAGGCAATGGCCGTTGCGGTTGCGGCGTTCAGCGATTCGACGGCAGCGGTCATTTTGATGCTGATGCGTTGGCCGCGGCGCAGCAGTTTTTCCGGCAGGCCTTGTCCTTCCGCGCCGGCCACCAAGGCGTAGGCTTGGGGTGGTTTGATTGTTTCGATTGGTTTCCCGTCCATATCGAGGACAAAGAGCCGTGTTTCCGGAATGCCGTCCAGATCAGCCAGCGCTGGTCCGAGTTGCGGTGTGATTTTCCAGATGGCGCCTGCTGAGGCGCGGATGGCTTTCGGCAAAAAGGGGCAGGCGGCTTCGCGCAACAGCACCACCCGCGCTGCTCCCAGCGCTGCGGCAGCACGCAGCGCCGTCCCGACATTTTCCGGGTCGCTGAATGGGATCAGGAGTGTGCAGCCATCCGGCCATGGTCTTGCCGGGTCGAAGGTCGGCAAAACAGGGGTGCGCATGCACAGAAGATTGCCCGGCGCCCCAAAGATATTGACGGCATTAAATAATTGCTTGCTCAACAATATCTGGCGCGCATTTTTAAGCGTTGATGGGATGGGCGGCAAAACGGGAGTGGTGATCCAGGCGCTGATGGCGTTTGACCGGACGGATAAGGCGTCTTGGACCAGCTTTGGTCCGGCAATTAGAAATTCGCCGTGTTGTCGGATGCCGCGGGCGGTTTGGAGCGCCAACAGTTTCCGAAAGGCCGGATTGGCTGTGCTTTGGATAATTGACGTGTTTTTTTCGGAGAACATAGGTTACCCCAATCCGGCATAGCCGGAACCATAAAAGTAACACCCCAAATGCCGGCTTTAGGATTACATGTTGCGGATAACTTCTTGTTCAGCCTCGCGCAGAACGGCGAGCATTGCCTGGTTGTCGCCGGCTTCGCGCAGTTGGCGCAGAGCTTTCGTTTGCCGGAAAATAACGCATAGCCGCGCCAGAACGTGCAAGTGCAGACGGTCATCCTGGCAGCAGATCAGGATGAACAGATCGGTTTGCTTTCCGTCTTCCGCCCCAAAAGGGATCGGTTGCGCGCTGCGGGCAAGGGCGATGAATGATTCCAGAAACATGTATGGTTCGTGGTGGCGCGGATGCGGGATTGCCAGACCGTCGGCCAATGCGGTCGAACAAAGTTGTTCGCGTTCATTGAGACTGCGGAGCAATTCCTTGGCGTCGGAGACGAGTCCGGTTTGATCGGCCAGGCAGGTCAAATCGCGCAGAAGCGACGGTTTGGTCTTGGATTTTAATGATGATTCAACCGCTTCAATCCGCGCCAAGTCGGCAATGATCAGCGCATTTTTGGCGATATGGCGCGTTTTTAAAGATGTTTGCTTATGGTAGGCCGTCAGACTTTTTTGGCGCAATTGCAGGATGTGTTGCGACGCCCAGGCATCAATATCTTTTTTTCGGAAAATTACACGCTGTCCCTGTTTTTCCGATGGGATGGCATTGTGGCGCGCCAATTCCTCCAGTTCGCGCAAGGCGAGATGCAAATAGGCGGCGGCTTCAGTGATATTAAAAATACGATGCGGCACAATCCATCTCGCATGCCATTGAGGTCGGACTATGGCTTTTTGGGGGCAACCGGCTGGGTGGCTTCAGGCGCAACCGGACGAAGCGCGCCCATCGGCATGCCGGGCGTAATTTCCTGCAATTTCTTTTTCAACTCCGCGAGTTCCGCGTCCTCTTCCATAAGCTGATCAATTTTTTTCTGGATTGCGCGCATCTGTTCCTGAAGTTCGCTGAGGCGGGGTGTGCTTTCGTAGAGGTAAGTTTGGCGTGCCAGGATACGCCGGTTCAAATCGTCGTGTTCAGAGCGTGCCTGCATGCTCTGACGCACCAGAATGGGGTCAATGGCCATAGGTTGAAACATTTGTTTGCCGGGTGTCAGTTGCGGGGCGGCGGTTTCCGGCGCTGCTTTTGGGGCAGCTTCATCGGCGCGGAGCGAGACTGCCAAGCAAACAATTGCGCCCAAGAACAGCGCCCGTATTTTTTGTTTTTGATGATTCATGCCGTATCTCCTTTTGTTGACAAGTTGCATGGTTAATATCGCGTTAAAAAAAATATAACCGGCCGGCTTGCTCAAGGCAAGCGTAAAGATGCGTGAAGCAAAAAATACAGGCCTTTATTGGCGGCCTAAAAAAAGACTTGTCAAATTGTTTGCTATTTGGCAAATTAGCCAAGCATTGAAAGGAGATCTGGCGATGGATGCAAGATGCGCGGCAATTTATGCGGCAAGGGCCAGGATTATTAAGGCGTTGGCTCACCCGGCGCGATTGTTGATTGTGGACAAGCTGGCGAAGAATCCGCTTTGCGTGCGCGATATACGCGCGTTGGTCGGTTCGGATATTTCCACGGTTTCAAAACATCTTGCCCTGCTTAAAAACGCAGGAATTGTCGCGGATGAGAAACGGGGGCTCCAGGTGTTTTATCGCTTGCGCTGTCCGTGTGTGAACCAGTTTTTTGCCTGTGCCGAAAAAGTCTTGAAAATTACGGCTGAGGATCAGATGGCGCTGGCCGATGCCGATCGAAAGGATATTGTCGCATGAATCCGGAGAAGCGCAGGGAACTGAAAATTCTGGCTTGGTTGATCGGTGTTTTTGCCGTGCTTTATTATCTGCCGGTGGAGGTCGGCCGTTTTCAGGGCGCGATCCTTGAATCATTTAAATTGGCCAAGTGGTATGCGCGTGAACACGTTCTGTTATGTCTTGTGCCGGCTTTTTTTATTGCCGGGGCGATTGGCGTCTTTGTTAGTCAGAATGCGGTCATGAAATATTTCGGGCCAAAAGCCCGCAAATGGATAGCCTATTCGGTGGCCTCGGTTTCAGGCACGATTCTGGCCGTTTGTTCCTGCACGGTGCTGCCGCTTTTCGGCGGCATTTACATGCGCGGCGCCGGGCTTGGTCCGGCGATCGCCTTTCTCTATTCCGGTCCGGCAATCAATGTTCTGGCGATTGTGCTTACCGCGCGCATTCTCGGCTGGCAACTGGGGCTGGCGCGCGCGGTTGGCGCGGTTGTTTTCAGTGTTGTGATCGGGCTGCTGATGCATTTGATCTTTTGCAAGGAGGAGCAAGCCAAAGCGGCCAAGGCGCAAGAAGTCTATTTGGGCGATGACGAGCAGGGCAATCGTCCACTCTGGCAGGTGGCGCTCTATTTTTTGTCAATGGTAGGCGTGCTGGTTTTTGCCAACTGGGGCAAGCCGATCGAGGCGATCGGTTTGTGGTTCGCGATTTTCCGCGCCAAATGGATTTTAACGTCGGTTTTTGCCGCTTTCTTTGGGATTTGTCTTTGGCGCTTCTTTAAAGTGCGGTTGGGATGGATCATTTTGGCGGCGCTTCCGGCCTTGATTTTGGCGCTGCTGTTGCCGGGCCAGCCTGTGGCGGCTTTTGCGGCCGGCGCGGCCGGTCTGGCTGTTTTGACCTCGATAAGCGGCGCAGAAATGAGGGATTGGCGCGATCAGACGTGGGGATTTTCCAAGCAGATTTTGCCGCTGCTTTTTATGGGGGTTCTCGCGGCTGGTTTCTTTTTGGGCAGTCCTGATAGTGGCGATTCCGGGATCGTTCCCAATATCTGGATTCAGGCGCTGGTCGGCGATTCGCCGGCGACAATTTTGGCGTTGATGGGCGGAGAACGCGCGGCTATTCCAGGCTGGCTGGTGGTGATCTGGCCGGTCTGGACTAATTTTTTTGCCGCGCTGACCGGCGCGTTAATGTATTTTGCCACGCTTACCGAAGTGCCGATTTTGCGGGGCTTGCTTGACAGCGGCATGGGGCAGGGTCCGGCGCTGGCGCTTTTGCTGGCGGGTCCGGCGCTTTCCTTGCCGAATATGCTGGTGATCAATTCCATTCTCGGTCCGAAAAAGACCTTAACGTTTGTCGGTTTGGTGGTAGTCATGGCGACGAT
>CAZMFH010000223.1:0-4171 GCA_964565485.1 uncultured Verrucomicrobiota bacterium
CGGTTATTGAAATAAAAAATCTTGAAAATGTAAACATCCGTGAACTTGGAAGCGCCTTGCGGCGTCACGAAGCCTTTGCGCCGGAAGGCACCAATGTTGATTTTATGGCCGTTACCGCATGCGGCAGTCTGCGCGTACGCACTTACGAGCGCGGCGTTGAGGCCGAAACTCCGGCATGCGGCACAGGCATCATGGCCTGCGCGCTTGTTGCCGGACAACTCGGCCTGGTCTCTCCGCCGGTTAAAGCCACTTGCGCGCACGGAGATATCCTGGAAGTAAATTACGAACTGACTGCCGGCGCTTTTCACAATGTAAGCCTGCGCGGTCCGGCGGTTTTTGTTTTTGAAGGCACGCTTGAAATCTGAACGTCAAATTGTTCCGGAAAAAATCACATAAACGCTGATGTTCGTGAAAATCAAGTGATCAGCTTTTGGCGTTAACAGGCCGATGCAAGCCAAGCGCCGCATCATAAATCTCACGCAGGGGAACACCCGTCTTGCGCGCAAGGCGCAGACAATCATCATACTCCGGCGAACAAGTGATCTCAACCCCGTTCCAGCGCCCGATTTTAACGCCAACCGGACCGTAAACCGTTTGGACATTTGCCATACGCCTTTCCAAAACAGTGCGCCGCACATAATATTCGCGCACACCAAAGGTTGTGCTCTCACGGAAAACAAGCTCCAGAATCACCGAACGCAATTCGGGAACACAAAGCACCGTCAATAACACACCCGGCCGTTGTTTTTTCATCTGCACCGGCGTCAGAAAAACATCCAGCGCGCCGGCGGCCAGCAAACGTTCCATAAGCGCGCCGGTCAATTCCGGATTCATGTCATCCAAATTACATTCCATGACCAGCGCCTGATCGGGCGTCGCCAAGTCAGCAACGCCTTCCAGCAGCAAAGCGCGCAATAAATTCGGACGATGCTGCAAAACGCGATGCCCAACCCCGCAACCGGATGCCACCAGACGCAGGCCGGACGGCAGGCTTGCGCCATTACTCCAGGTTGTCAGCAACGCCGCGCCGGTCGGCGTTACCAGCTCAAAAGGTTCATCATCCTGAGCCACCGCAAAGCCTTTGAGCAGCTCGACCGTCGCCGGCGCGGGAACCGGCAACAAGCCATGCGCGGAATTAATCACACCATGACCAAGCGGCAATGGCGCCACCGAAACGGAATCCACGCCCAGAAGCTCCAGCCCAAGGCATGCGCCGACAATATCAACAATGGCATCCACCGCGCCGACTTCATGGAAATGCACGTCTTCCGGCGTTGTGCCATGAACACGCGCCTCCGCCTCCGCCAAACGCCGGAAAACGAGCTTGCTCCGCGCCTTGACGGAATGCGCCAAACTGCTGTTTTCGATCAAAGCATTAATAGCCGACAAGCCCCGGTGTGGCGGATGCTTGTGATTGTGGGCATGCCCATGATGATCATCGGCATGTCCATCACCAACCCTTACATGCACCCGTGTACCGCGCAACGCGCGTTCGAGAACCTTCTGCGTTTCGATCTCAAAGACATCCGGCATCAATCCGGCCATGCCGCAGCGCAAAGCGTCAGGCTCAAGGCCAAGATCAATCAATGCGCCGAGAATCATATCGCCGCTGGCACCGCCGACACTGTCAAAATGCAGATGTTTACTCAAATCAAATTTCTCCGATTCGATTAATCAGGGCGGCCGCCACGCCGGCGCCGAATCCGTTGTCAATATTGACCACGGTTACGCCCGGAGCGCAGGAATTCAACATGGCCAGCAGCGGCGTCACGCCCTGGAAATTGGCGCCATAACCGATGCTGGTTGGCACAGCGATCAAAGGACGATCCACCAATCCGCCCACAACGGACGGCAATGCGCCTTCCATGCCGGCAACGACAACAAGTGCGCGCGACTGCCGGAGTAGTTCCAGGCGCGGAAACAAACGGTGCAGGCCGGCCACGCCAACATCAAAAATGCGCTCGACACGCGCCCCCAGGAAAGAAGCCGTCAAGGCGGCTTCTTCGGCCACGGGGATATCCGATGTCCCCGCGCAGACAACCGCAACCTGTCCGACCGCAACAGAGGCCGGCGCGGTTTGCACCGTAATCAAACCGGCCGCCTTGTGATAAACCGCCGCCGGACAGGCACGACCTACAACCTCAAATTGTTCCGGCGTGGCACGGGTCGCCAGGACATTCTGGCCGGCGCGGATCAGGGCGCCGGCAATCTGCGCAATTTGATCGGGTGTTTTGCCCGGACAATAAATGACCTCGGCAAAACCGCGCCGGCGCGGACGATCCAAATCAACCCGGGCAAAACCCAAATCCTCCGCTCCACCGCTCCGTAAAGCGGCCTCCGCCGCTTGCGGCGTTAACGCGCCAACAGCCACTTGCTGGAGCAATTCGGCAAGATTCATTTGAAACACTCAAACAAAATTACAAGCGCGCCACTTTAACGGATTTGCCCGTCTCAATCGAACGCCGTCCCGCGACCATAACCGCCAGAGCCTCAAAGTTAAGCGTCAGATCAACCGGCGCCGGCGCGCCGGCAAAAAACTTTTTAATCTGCCGCAAAAGATGGTGATGGCTATGGCTGGAATCACAAACGAAACCTTCCACCGCATTCTGGCCACCCCGCACACCATCAACGCGCCCGCCATATACGGCGCTGCCGTAGTTTACTTCCACTACGCCCTGACGCCCGCCGCCAAAATCAACCGCCAGGATAATGCCGTTTGTGCTCTCCATGGCGCGGACGGCAACAGCGCCCAAGCCCATCAAATGCAGCAGCATTTCCACGGTATGGACACCATACCAGACCAGGCTATCGCCGGCCGGAGCGCGGCCTAAAGCCCCAAATACTGAAGCGCGCCGCACCTCACTGTAGGCGCGGCGCAAATCCATGATCGGCGGACAGAAGACAATCGAGGAAGAAGACCAAACACGCGTCTTATGTTTTTTTGCCAAGCGCAAAATGGCGCGTCCATCCGCCAGTGTCGTCGCCAGCGGTTTATCGAGAAAAACCGGCTTGCCCAATCCTGCAACTTTACGAAAATATTCGAGATGCCGGGAGCCATCATTGATTTCCAGCATAATCGCATCACAATTCGCAACAGCTTCTTCAAAACACGTTGTTACGGGCACGCCCCAAGCTTCCAGTTGGCTCTGACGCTTGTCCAAACCCTCCTGTCCCTGGAAAGGCGTCTCAAAACGCAGGCAACTTACGGCGCGCAAGCCAGGCACTCTCTGATCAGCCGGACAATCCGGCGCCTGCATGAGTTTCGGCATGGTAACCGAATGACTGGTGTCCAACCCAACAATGGCAATTTTGATCATGACCTCCGTCCCTTTCTGTGTTAATGTTTATCTATTTGCGAACAGGTTTCTTTTTTACGAATTAAAACCGGCCTTGTCAAACCAATACGGCGGGAGCAACATGGCAATTTTCACCATTCACGGCGCGCGCGGGTCAGCGCCTTCTACAGAACACTCCTGCAACCGTTACGGTGGCGCAACTTCCTGTTTCAGCCTGGCCGCCAAACACGGATTAATCGTGCTGGATGCCGGAACAGGCATCATGGCGCTGGGCGAACATCTGGCGCGGAAAACCCATATTCCGCCGATCACCATGCTTTTCACACACATACATCTTGATCATGTTGCGGGGATGCCGCTCTTTAAGCCTTTTTATCGCCGCGATGCACGCATAACAATCATGATCCCCAAACTTCCAAAAGAAAAATGGGATCAAAACCTCGCCCGCCTTTTCGCGCCGCCCTTCTGGCCCATTGCGCTCCCGGATTGCGGCGCAAAAATCAAATTCCAAACACTGCCCGAACACCCCTTTAAAATCAACGGCATCACAATCAGGCACACCCGCCTTTGGCATACGCAAACATGTCTGGCATATCGTCTGGAAGCCGGAGCGTATGCGATTGTAATCGCAACCGATCATGAACCCGGCCAGCCTGAAACCGACCGGCGTCTGGAAAAATTCTGCGCCAACACCGATCTTCTCATCGCCGATGCCCACTATACGCCGCGCGAATTGATTAAACATCGCGGATGGGGACACGGCGACTGGCGCCACTGCGCGCTGCTCGCACGCGCATCCGGCGCGCGCGAATTGATTTTGACCCATCATGATCATCGTCGCACCGATGCGCAAATTGAAGCCATCATGCGTCAGG
>CAZMFH010000224.1:0-4150 GCA_964565485.1 uncultured Verrucomicrobiota bacterium
TTCCGAACCACATTTTTTCTTCTGATCCTGGCGATTATTCTGGCGGCCTTGATCGCTTTTTTTGAGTTGGGCAAGCGCGAGGAAAACCGTGAAGAACGGGAACGCGCGCGGCCCATGCTGATTGATCTGGCACCGGAAAGCGTGATTTATTGGTCATTTTATCGCGACGGTCTTTTTATTGAATGCGTCAATGAACGCGGGCAATGGATGATTACCAAGCCCGTGCAAGCGCGGGCCGACAATATCAAAATCAATTATATGCTTTCCATTCTGGCCAAATTGCCGCTTGGCGAAAGCGTTACGGCGGCCCAACGGCAAATTCGGGGTTTGGCGCTGGAGGATTACGGTCTGGCCAGGCCGGCGGCGCGCATGGTCTTCGGCGATGCGGAAAGACGGCATCTGCTGGGTGTGGGCGGATTTTCGCCTTTGCAGGATGCGGTTTATGTGCAACTCGACAATCAAGGCGCGGTCATAGCTACATCCACTAATCTCCTGGAACTCATCCCGCATGCGGTTGCTGACTTGCGTGATTTGCGGATTTTGCCCGGCGCGCCTGCTTTTGTGCGGAGCCTCGAAATCAAACGCGCCGGCGGGCCTTTTATCAGCATTGCGCGCGAGGGGGCGGAATGGATCATGCGCAAACCGGCGCTGGCCCGCGCGGATTGGTTCAAAGTGTCCGCGCTTCTTGAGCAGCTTTTTAATTTGCAGGTGCACCGGTTTGTAGCTGATTCCGTCCCCGATCTGAATGTTTATGGGTTAAGCGAAGACGAGGTCGCTTTGCAAATTGCGGTCTGGCAGAATGTCGGACAGGATTGTGTCAGATTATTGTTCAGCGGGCGCTTTGATGAAAAAGGCGAATGCCGCTATGCGGCCTGTCGCGGGTCGGAGGCGGTTTATGCTGTCCGGAAAGAGCGTGTGGATGAACTCCGGCTTTCTGTCGGCGATTTGCGCGATTCGCGTTTGTATTTTATGGCGTCGGATGCCGTGGCGGCGATCAGGATTGAGGAAGGCGAAAAGGTTTTGCAGCTCCGCAAAAGCGGCGCGCAATGGATGATTGCCGAGCCGCGCCAGTGGCCGGCGGATAATCACGCTGTGGAGGGATTGATCGGGCGGCTGAATTCCCTGCGTATTGAGGCTTTTGCGGAAGAGACCAATGCGGCTTTGACGGGGTTGGACAGGCCGGCGCGCATCCTGCGCATGGCCGGCGCCGACCCGGCGGCGAGTGGTGTAACGCAAAAGATTGTCGAGTCTGTTTCCACCGTTTTGGCGCCGGCGGGCCGGACCTTGGCGTTGAGCGCGCCGCAAAAAGGAAGGCAACATCTTTATGCCCGTTTTGAGGATGAGGCGCAAGTTTATCAATTATCGGCGGCGGCGGCGATGATTGCGCTCGATCCGCTTTTCTATCGCGATATGCAGGTCTTGACGCTTGATCCGCAAGCTATCATCAAAATCATCCGGCGTCAGGGCGCAAGCGAGCATGTTCTGGCGCGCGAGGGAACAGGCCCATGGAGCTGTCCGGCGCCCGGCGAAAAAAGCGTCAATCTCCCGGTGGTCGAGGCCTTGCTGCAATGTGTGGCCGATTTGCGCGCGGCGCGGTTCGAAAAATCGGAACGCGCAGAGCCCGGCGTATACGGTTTGAAATCTCCGCGCCTGGCGTTAACCTTTATTCTGGGCGGTCAGGAGGGTATACAGAAAACACTTCTGATCGGCGATGCGGCGGAAGACGGCGGTGTGTATGCCATGATTCAAGGCCAGGATGTTGTGTTTGTGATTGAAAAAAAGATTGCCGATGAGTTGGAAAAAAACCTGATCCTTTGAGCAATCATGCTGCGCAAACTCAAATATGCCGCGTTTCTCCTGTCGCTGTGCGTGCTGTTGCTGACGTTGTATTTGAGTTTGATCGGTTTGCCGGATGTCTTTGCCCGCGCAGTGGAAAGGCGTTTGCAGTTCAGCGGTCTGGCGGTCAGCCTGCAAAAAGTCAAGTTGGGCGTTTTTGAAGGTATTATCGCCGTGCGTGTGCGTTGCTATCGCCGGGGCGATATTGGCGCGGCTTTGATTGAGGCTGATCGCGTCGTTTTAAAGCTTGCGCCGCAGGCGTGGCTGAAAGGGCAAAGCGGCATCGTCGGCGCGCTGATCAAAAAAGGCGCCTTGCGTCTGCCGGTTGCCGGCGAAGCAGCCAAGCGCGCCAATCAGTTATTGTGCGCGGATTTCAATGCGCGGCTTTCCTGGGATGATCCTGCCGCCTTGCTGCGCGTGCATCACCTGGATTTGCGCACACCGGGTGTGCAGTTGACCGGACGCGGGATGGTGGCGCTGCCGGATGCTGCGCCGCTGAAATCCGGGATGCAAAATTCCGCGCCGCCGGCGGATGGCGCGTTTGCAAAGCATGTGTCGCGCAGTTATGATTTGGCTTGTGATTGGGCGCGCTGGATTCTGCAGCGGGGCAGTTTGACCAATGCCGGACAACGCATTAATGCGGATGCGGAGTTTTGGGTTGATCCGTCCGATTTGAGCCGTTTGTCTGTCCAGGCGCGCCTTGACGCGCGTGATATCGGTTTCTGCAAGACAACACTGGGCGCCTGCGGCATTGATCTTGCCGTGCATGGTTCGGTTGCCTCCGGCAACGTTGAGATCAAGCGTTCCGTGCTGGAAGGCATTTATCTGGAACATGGGAACGGTCGTTTCGGCTGGGATGGCGCTGATTTTACGGTCAATGATTTTCAGGCGGTACTCGGGCGCGATCCGCGCGGCGGCAAGGTCAATCTGGACGCTGTCTATCATCACGAGCGGCGTATTTATGAAGGCGCGATCAAGGCGGCCTTTGATCCCCGCGAACTGCGGGATTTTTTGTTTTATCTGGATTTGTGCCAGGTACGGATTATCGAATGGTTCGATTTTGACGAAGCCTGGCCTGCCGGCACGGGACGTTTCACCGGCGGTGTCGGTTCCAATCTTTGGTTTCATATGGAAGGATGGGCGCAGGGCGCGCAGTGCCGGTTTAACGGCGTCAGCAATGCTTTGATCGAATCCGGTTTTGTGTTGCATTTGGCGGCGACCAATGAGTCCTTGCAATTGAATGATTTGCTGCTTGTGCGTCCGGAAGGCGTTACGCGCGGCGCAGCCAGGCAGAATTTCGCGCTTGCAACGGTTGCGTTTGACGGGTGGTCAACGGCGGATCCGCAGGCTGTTGCGCGGATGGTTGATCCGCGTATTGCCGATGTCGCCGGACGCTTTCAATTTAATGGCCCATCATTTATCGCCGCTTCCGGCTGCTTCGGTTATACCAATGCCAACAGCGAAAACATTGATATTGACCTGGACCTGCGCAAGCTGGGCTGGAAATCTTTTGTGCTTGATCGGTGCCGACTCAATTTGCGCGTTTTGGATGGCGAGATTGCCGTCAATGATGCGGAGGCGGAATTGTATGACGGCTCGCTCTCCGGCGCGGGAGATGTTTGTTTGATCCCCAACTCATCCAATCGCTGTTTTCACGCCGAGTTCGAAGCGCGCAATCTTGATTTTACCAGGTTTGTCCGGAGTCTGACCGACAAATATTCCGAAGAACATCAAGGACGGTTGTCCGGCAAATTGACGCTGGAAGGCATGCTCGACGATTCGGACGGCAAATCTTTTGCGGGACATGGATCTTTCAAAATTGCCGGGGCGCATCTCTTTCAGTTTCCGATTTTTGGCGGATTTACGGAGTTTATGAGCCGGATTGTGCCGGGGCTCGGTTTGCTCGTGCGGCAGACGGATGCGCGGGCGACCTTTGTGGTTCGGGATATGGCGGTGCAATCGGATGACATTGTGATCGAGGGTGGTGTGATAGCCTTGCATGGCCGCGGACGCTGCGGTTTTGATGGCGCGCTTGATTTTAACGTGCAGGTTAAATTGCTGAAACAGCATACGCTGGCAGGCGAAATCATGCATCTGGCTTTGGCGCCGGTTACCAAAATCTTTGAATTCCGCCTGGTCGGGACATTGGCCGAACCGCGCTGGCGTCCGGCATATCTGCCAAAGGAAATGTTTTTGATTTTTGACTGATTGGCAAATATTTTTTTGAGCGCAAAGATAAGAATGCGCCACGGAAGACAGAAGCAGGGTGGTCTTGGTTGCAAAATTATGCTGCGCCATTTGGGAGATATGTTAT
>CAZMFH010000225.1:0-1998 GCA_964565485.1 uncultured Verrucomicrobiota bacterium
CGCCGGACCATATTCACAGGTTATCCGCAATACGATTCATCATAATGAAGACTGCGGCATTTATATGTGCATGGGTAATTATGGAGTGATTATCAGTCAAAACCATATTTATGCCAATCAAAGATCAGGCATTGGCGGCTTGGGGATTGTGCCTAAAACCGGACGGAGCGGAGATCATTTTTGTATTATCAGCGACAACGTGATTTACCGGAATGGTGAAGCCGGCATTTGCAGCACGCAGGATGGTCCGGATGATTTGGTAATAACCGGCAACATCATCATGAACAACTGGCAGAATCCTCGTCTTGTGCCTTGGTATCATAAAATTCCGGCCGGCATAGTGTTGTTTAATGCGCGGCGGTGTTTGATATCGAATAACCGTTGCATGGATGACCAGGATTGGTATCCGGTCGAGTTGGCCGGTCCTGTAGAAGCCGGCGCGGTCAGGGTTGGTCCGCTGATTCGCCATTTTGGCAAGGAGCAACCGATGTTTATCGAACCGCAGTACTATGACCGCCCGGCACAAAAAACGGCGCAAAACTACGGTTACACGAATTTTCTTGCGCGGATAGAAGGCGGCGGGAATGCGGAGGATATCCGGGTCAGTTTATGGACGTCATATACGAACTTGGTTTTGTCATCGCCTTTAAGGCATGCATATCCGGCGGGTTCGTTGATCAAACCTAAAAAGACCCAGTATTGGGGAATTTTTGTGGGCGGGCCGACGGCGGCTGATAATCTTGTGGCCAACAATATATGTATTGGGAATGCGGCGGGCGGCATTTTGGCGGGTGGCGCCAACCCGGCGGTACATGGCAACATCGGATCGGTTGTTGAGCTTGGATCGGTTTTTGAGCAGCCGGACTTGGCCGCGCAGCGTCAGGCGCTTTTTGACAAGGTTTATCCCGCGGGCTTAAGCAGTATTGTAACAAATGCTCCGTCGGCACACATCACGGACGATGAATCTGCAATCAACGAGGATGAATAACACGCACAGGAGGAGGTATTCCATGCGCAAGGTGTTTGGGTTAATGCTGGCTGTTTCTATAGTCTTGACCGGTTTTTTACCGGCGCAAACGCTTGAAATTCCAAAGATAACGGAAGCGCCCCGGCTTGACGGCATGTTGGATGAGCCGGTCTGGCAACAGGCGGCGCTCATAACGGAATTTTACCGGCCGGGCAGCACGGATCCGGTTGGAGATACGACCGTGCGTTTGGCGTATGACGCCCAGTATTTGTATGTGGGAATAATCTGTTCCAATGCCAATATGTCGCATGTGATTCAACAGACGATGGAACACGATGGGGCGGTTAATTTGGATGAATCGGTGGAGCTTTTTTTAAGGCCGGATGTCGGATCAGAATGTTATTATCATTTGATGCTTAATTTTGCCGGGATCCGGCATGACAAGCGGATTACAGAGGCTGGGAAACGGGAATTGGATTGGGATCCTGCCTGGCGCGTACGGACACGGCGAACGGATGAGGGCTGGACGGCGGAGGTGGCGTTGCCGTGGCATGCGCTGGAGAACGAGAAGGTCGAGGCGTTGCAGCTTAATATCATCCGCAATGCCAAGGAGATAGAATTGGATGCCTATGGCGCGCTGGAAAGTGAAAAGCGGGTTGCGCGTGTTTTGAAATCCGGCGCACACGGGAGTTCGCATGCTTTCCGTAATTTTAGACCGGTTTCCGGGTTGGAATCCATTACAGTCAAAATGCCGCCGCGTGTGATCAGCGCGGAAGCGTTTGGTTATCAGATGGTCAAGCAAGGCGCAGCTTATGATTTGGCGCTGACATTGGAGCCGGCCACGGAAGGTTCGGGTGAGATTGAACTGGTGGTTATAGAAGATGAAAACGGAAGTGATCGTGAGGTTTACGTTCAGAAAGTGATATTGGAATCCGGAGCTTCCAAATCCTTGATCCTTACTGTTCCAACAAGCCGTTTTGTGGAACGGGCGGTGCGAGTGCAGCTGCGCGCGGTCGGCAGCCCTGGAAATG
>CAZMFH010000225.1:2008-4125 GCA_964565485.1 uncultured Verrucomicrobiota bacterium
TTACAAAAAGCTTTTGTCGGGCGCAGTTATTATACAACAGAAAAGACTGCCGATATCTTGATTGAGCTGGCCGATGCTCCTGCTCTTTTAAAGACAATAGAAGCGAGTTTGGAGCTTGACGGGCAAAAGGTGGCGCGGAGCAAAGGCTTACAGGCGCGCACCAAGCTGGCCATCCCGTTATCGAAACTTAAAACAGGCGCCAATGAGATAGATTTGCAATTAAGTGTTGGTAAACACGAAGCGGCGCGCCGTAAAATAGAAATCCGGCGCTTGCCGCCCAAGCCGGGGCAGGAAATAAAAGTTGATTATGTGTGCCGGGCGTTGCTTAAGGACGGCAAGCCGTATTTTCCGTTTGCGCTTTATGCTTCTAATCTTTCGGAAGAAGCATTGCGGGAAATGGCGGAAGCCGGGTTTACGACAATTGTGCGGTGGGGGCGTGTTTCCATAACGCAGACACTGGCAACGGCCGGGACGGTGGGTTTGGACGTATTTGAACATCCCTACCAGCCAATCAATGAATATCTGCCGCCGAAAGGCGAGCGGCCGTGGAGCATTATGCCGCGCAACGCCGAACATCAACGCGAATTACTGGCGATGGTGAATGAGGCTTTGAGCAAGGGCATTCCGGAGATAGAAGACAATATCAAGTTAATCCGCGATGATCCGAATTTATTTGGTTATTATAATTTTGACGAACCGACCTTGGGCAACAGCGAAGCGCGTCTGACGGCGGCGCGGGCGATTTTTGAGGCAGTGCGTCGGGCTGATCCGTATCGTCCGGTATTCTGCGGATTCCAGCGCAAGTTTCCGGAGCGTCCGGATGAAGTGGCCGACTTGTTTTCATCAACAGTTTATCTGCGCCCCGGTTTTGGGGAAGGCGAAAAGGCGTCTTATGGTTTTGCCGGCGAAATGACAGTGATGACTGTGTATATGCTGCGTTTAAAGGCGGTGGCGGAAAGATTCAATCGTCCGGGAATGGGCGTAGCCTTGAGCGAAGCGCTGGATCCATTGCGTAGTCCGCGTGGAATTATGCCGGACGAAAAGCGTTGTTCGACCTATCTCTCCGTCATTCATGGAGTAAAAGGCATATTTCACTGGGTGGATGCGCGGATTTATACACAGGCGATGTGGGATACTTTAGCGGCTTTGGCGAAGGAAATGAAGGTGATAGGTCCGGCCGCGCTTTCCGGGGAAGTCTATCCGGCGGCGCGTTACGCGCCGGTAGATCTGGATTTGAAGAAAGAAACCTTCCCGGATGTGCAGGCGACGCTTTTCAAAAATCCGGCCGGCGGTTATCTGTTGCTGGCAGCCAACGTTGCTTTATATCCTGTGGATGTGCGTTATACAGTGCCGGGGATCAAGGCGGAAGCGGGCGTCAAGCGTCTGTTTCAGGAGCAAAACTTAACGGCCGATAAGGATGGGTTTACGGATCAGTTGGAACCTTATGGAACACGGGCTTATGTGTTGGAGCTGTTGCCGACAGCGGCAAAACCGGTGGAGCTGGCATTGGAGATTACCGGACATCCAGACAAGGCGTTAAAACGGAAGCGCTTCCATCCGGAACAGGATTTTAAGGGCAAGAAAAATTGTGTGGCTAATCCGTCTTTTGAAGAGGCGGAAATTCCGTTTTTCCCGGATTGGGTGCAGCCACTCAATCCTCCGATTCCGCGGATGGGTATGCCGGGCGCGGAGGCGCTGATGGATCCGGAGCATAAGGTGCACGGGAAATACAGTTTTAAGGAAACTATTGTGTTGCCGGCGCGAAGCCGGCGCGGCATGATCGGTATGGTCAGTTTTCCGTATTCGGAAAAACCGTTCAGAGTGACTGTATCGGCATATGTAAAGGGCTCGGAAAATGTCAAAAGGGGCTATCTGCAATTGACTGGCATGCATTTTGCCGGCGCTGATCCCAAATGGCCAGATACGGTTAATTTTGCAGTTACAAAGGAATGGCAGAGAGTGATTTTCCGGGGCGAGATGGATTTCAAGCGCGCCAAACCCGATACTGGCCGCAAAAGCGGCAATCGTTTTAATGTGATCTATTCGATTGGCCCGGGTATCAGGACGGCGGGGTTCCATCCCTGGCGTGATCTGAATAACCAGCATGCCGTTTTGAA
>CAZMFH010000226.1:0-4123 GCA_964565485.1 uncultured Verrucomicrobiota bacterium
TTAACGAAAATCAGGCCATGCAGCGGGCGATAGCGGAAGAGCAGGCCGCGCAGGCACAGACCGCATCGTATATCGGCGCGGCGCAAAACCTGGCAACGGTAGCGGCCCTTACTAAAGACGCATGGCTACCAGCGGCGAAAGAAGCGCTGGGACTTGCCGCTCCAAAAGTGGTTTCCGCTGCCGCGCCAGCTGTGGCCGACGCGGTAGGAATAGCTGGGCAAACAGCCGAAGGGGCCAGCGCAACAGGTTCAGCGGTAGGTGACACATTGGGTGTATCGACAGGTGAGGTGCTTGGCGCTGCAGGGAAAACAGCGGCGAATGTCGTTGGGAATGCCGCGCTTTATTATGCCCTGGGCAAGGCAGCGCAGGCAGGAGGGCGCGCAATGCACGAAAACGAGCAATCGTATCCGTTGTCGCAGTTTGGGCATAACCTGCAAGATGCTGTTTCTCTTCCTGGTTATACAGAAACTGGACTGAATGAGGGATACCATACCGTAGAAAGAGATGGCCGGACATTTGGAACTTACGATAGCGATGCGCGAGGAACGGCCACTAATATTATCGAGGGTGTCCTCCCCGTGGAATCAGGATCATTGGGCCGGGCGGCGCGGGATTCAATAGATGCAGCCGCGCGTCTAAATACGGGTGATATGCTGGATGCTGCCGGACAGATCATGTCGCCATTAACTTCAATTGCCGAAAAAGTCTTAGGTTATGAACCAGGTGAAAGCAATGCAATCAATACATTAGCTAACCCGATTGCCTCAGTATATAACGTTATTCAAGACACTAACAGGTCGGCTGTTGATACAGGCCTGGCTGTACTAACAGGCGGCCTTTCCGAGGTTTTCTGTTTCGCAGCCGGGACGCCCATTACACTAGCCAATGGTGACGCAATGCCCATTGAAAACATTGATTTATTTGATGAGTGCGACGAGGGCGGCATGGTCAACGGGAAGGGCGTGACGCTGGCCAATGACCTGTATGATTACGCTGGCGTCCAGGTGACGGGATCGCACGCGGTGTATGAAGACGGGGAATGGAAACGCGTCAAAAACAGCAACAAGGCGATCCCGCTGGTCGTCAAAGGTTACGTAAAGGTCTATATCATCAACAACGAAAATCACATCCTGATTGTGAACGGTATCCGGTTTGCCGATTACGGCGAAGTGACCAACAGCGAGGACATGACTGCGCAGGAAAGATTGGATTACCTGAATGAACATTGTCGAATTTAACATCGAACGGCACTATCCAACGCTTTGCCGGTATTGGAAGGCGTACGGCTGGATTCCCTGCCCGATGGATGCCCTTCCCAAACATGGACGAGTGGCCGAAAATGCCGTCGGTCATGTTATTGCATTCATGGCTGCGTACATAGAGGACGGAACGATTGCCGTGGTTGACTGGGCTCTAGCCGATCCGAACGAGCCCGACGATGTAAAACACCTGGCTTTACAGAAGTTATTTGCCGCGCTGGTGGACCTGTCCCGTTCGCACGGCTGTCATTACGTTTACAGCTTTACCAAGAATAAAGGCTGGGGCCGTCGTATGGAGTCTTACGGAATGCTGGTGGCCGAGCGAGAAGCCACAACTTATGTGATGCCGCTTTCCAACACGGATACGGCGTTTATCAGAGATTAGCAAAGGAGGGTTTGTGATGAATTATCAAAATCCATACGGGGCGGTTCCGAGGGCTCTGGAGAATTCCAGGCTGGCGCTGCGCGACATTATGTCTGATTACCTGGCGACGAAGACGATGGACGCGAATATGAATCTGGCGCTGAAAAAGGCGGAAACCGACAATGCCATGGTGGGCGCAAATCTGGAGCGGGCTCGTATGGGCCAGGAGCTTGACCTGGCCAAAATGGCGCAAGGACAGCAGAACTGGCAGCAGACGTTTGATCAGCATAAACAAGAATCGCAGGAAAACCGGGGCTTTAAGGAACGAGAGCTTAATCTGCGGCAACAGAGCGAAGCGCGCCAGGCCCATGCGCAGAAAATAGCGCTTTCCGATCTGACGCCCGGAAAGGCGATTGACATCATGGGTCAGGCTTATCCGAATATACCTGCCGCGCAACGGGGAAGAATCCTGACGGCCGCCGGTTTTGACCCCAATGCCGTTACGACGCCGCAGGCCCTTAAGCAATATCAAGGGATGCTTTTGCCGGTGCAGAGGACGCTGATGCAGGAAGATTTTAAAAGCACGATGGACAAGGCATCGCAGGCGACCGATCCGAAGGTCAAAACACAATTACTTGACCAGGCTAACCAGATTGCCATGCAAGCAAAATCCATCGACCAGTTTCTAACAAAGGAAGTCACGCCGGAATCCGCCGCCAAAATATTTAAACAACTGGAATCGGCCGGGTCTATTCCTGCCGGAACAAACTTTAATGAATTTTATGAAGGCTTAAACACCATCAAAAAGCAAAGCACGGAAGCAATGGCTATGCTGAGCCAGGCCCAAAATGCCCGCGCCAAGCATGCTGTTGATCCTAATTATGATAAAAAATTTATAGCCTACACAAACCAGATAAGAATGTTGGATGATCCCGCGCACGTCGAGCAAATCAAGAAAGGTTTGGAGCAACGTGCCGATGATCCGGCGGAGGCGTTAAAGTATGTTGCCGGCTGGGCAAGGCATTTATCCAGCAAAAAAAACAAGCCTGCCGTCGCAAAATCAACGGCAAGGCAGCAAGATACACAGCCGGAAGAGTTATTTTTTAACCGTTTTGACCGTTAATTCATCTTCTTACACCGGAGAATCGACATGACCGAAATGAGCGTCCGTGATCTTATCGCACAAGGGTTTCATTCGCAAACTCAAGATATTAATGCGCCGAACGACAATAAATCGTTGCCACCGAATCGTCCTTCTACTCCCAAGATTCTCTCCGTCAGGGATTTAATTCAAGAGGGCTTCCAATCATCAAAGGAAGAGAAGCCGTTTATTGCACCGCGAGGGCCGATTGATGAAACCGTGTCGGCGCTGGGGGCAGGATTTGCGCAAACGGGGCAAGCCATCGGCGGCACAATGGAAATGCTGGGCGTGCCCGGAGGTCAGAAGATCCGTGAAGAATGGCAGGCCATCGGTGAATTGCCGTCGTTGCAGCGGCCCACCTATCTGCAACAGGACGATAAAATCCGCGGCGGAGACTGGCGCTGGTGGGTTCGAAATGTCGGGGAAAATATACCCAATTTCGCTATGATGTATGGCGTGGGCGGCGCGGCTGGAACGGTCGCTAAGATTGCTGGCGCGGGAATTAAGGCCATCAGCCGGGCGGCCCTGGCTGGAGGCTTCGGCGGATCGTTTACAATGGAGGCTGGAAGTCAGTACGCCCAGGCTAAATCGGAAATGCTGGAAGAGGGCTATACAGACCCGGACGAGATCGAACGCGTGGCCACAATGGAAGGTCTGGTTGCCGGAACGGTCAACGCCATTATTGAGATGATCCCGATGGAAAACGTATTTGGCCGGACGCCGGTTGCGCAGCATATTTTGAAGCGCATCCTGAAACAGGGTATCTTGGAAGGATCGACGGAATCGATTCAGGAAGGCGTTAATATCTTCGCCGAAAAAATCGGCCACAAACCGGATCAGCAATGGTCCGATCAGGTCAACCGGATTTTGACTTCCGGGATCGTGGGCGGGGTCCTTGGTGGCGGAATTGCCGGGCCGATGGGCGCAACGGCGCATAAGCAGCAGGTAAAGCAATATAATGCGCTGGCCGATCAATATGATTTAAAAGATAATATTTACCAATGGAAAGACGCGGGGATATCCGACCAAGAGATTGCCACCCGCGTAACGGACCGCCTGCAAAAAATACAGGAGGCCAATACTCAATTCAACCAGTCGCTCCAGGATCAGGCCGCTGACAAAAAAGCAGATCCGCTGCCGCAGGTTCCGGAGATCGATTCCCGCGAGATGGTTGATTATGTCTTGTACGCAGAAGGAAAATATACGCCGCCTGCCGCTCCGGTGAGCCAGGTCGCTAAAAGCGCAAAAGAAAAGGTCTTGTCTGCCTTTGGTATGAAGTCATCCGCTGCCAAGCCACAATCCGCGCCGGTGGAGCCGGAAGCGGGCATGACGGTCAATTCCGTGGAGACAACGGATCTC
>CAZMFH010000227.1:0-4066 GCA_964565485.1 uncultured Verrucomicrobiota bacterium
GTTTTCCGGCCTTTTGCAGAGTAAACCTGAATCCGTGATGAGGTCGCTGAATTCTGGATTCTGAATGCTTTCAAAACATAAGTTTTGAAAATGGAGATGTTTAATTAAAATTCCATCACGGATTCAGGGTAAATTTTGGATTGTAAATTTTGGATTTGTAACACACCGAACAGTTTGATACACTTTTCAAGACTCTTTTAAATTTACTGGGCGGATAAAATCTATGCGCAAATATTTTTCCATCATCCTGGCCGCAGTCCTGATCTGCTCGGCATGCCACTCAGAAGCCGCATTCTTCAGAAGCAACAATTTCCGCGAATCGGTGGTCAAGATTTACGTTGCCGTTCAAAACGAAAATTACCTCATGCCATGGCAGCCGGCCAATCTGAACTCAGGAAACGGGTCCGGATTTGTGATTCGCGGTAAAAAGATTCTGACCAACGCGCATGTTGTTTCTGACGCCAAATTTATTGAAGTGCAGCGCGAAGGCCAGTCACGCCGCTTTCAAGCGCAAGTTCTCTTTGTCGGCCATGACTGCGATTTGGCTGTGCTGACGGTGGCGGATCAGGACTTCTTTGAAAACACGGTTCCGATGGAATTTGGCGTTGCCTTGCCGGATTTGAATGATGAGGTCATTGCGCTTGGCTATCCCATGGGCGGGCAAAGGCTTTCCCTCACCAAAGGTGTTGTTTCGCGTATAGACTACAATCTCTACACACACAGCCAGGTGGACAGCCATCTCGTGATGCAGATTGATGCCGCCATTAACCCGGGCAATAGCGGTGGACCGGTCCTTTTCAAGGATCGCGTCATTGGCGTGGCCTTCCAGGGCATCCACAATGCCCAAAATCTCGGGTATGCAATTCCCCTGCCCGTGATCGAACACTTCCTAAAGGATATTGAAGACGGCGTCTATCACGGCTATCCGGAACTTGGCGTAACGCATATGGAAACAACCAATCCGGCCTTGCGCCGCGAACTGGGCCTGCCGAACATGGAATCCGGAGTTGTGGTTGATTTTGTTGATCCGTTCGGCAGCGCAGAGGGCATTCTCAAAACCGGCGATGTGCTTCTGGCCATTGACGGCACACCCATCGCCAAGGATGGGACAGTGCGCCTGAACAACCAAACACTTGAATATATCGAGTTGCTGGAACGCAAACAATGCGGAGAAAGCATTGTTTTCCAGGTCTGGCGCAATGGTCAAACCGAAAAAATAACCGTGCCGCTGCTCAATAAGCCTGATCCTTTCATTTTCCGTTATGGGTATGACCGCCAGCCGGAATATTTTATCCAGGGCGGATTAGTGTTTACTCCGCTCAGCCGCGGCCTGATTGCAAACATGAGTCCAAATGAAATCGAAAAAGGCGATACGCACAATTTATTCTATTACTTCAGCTTTGCTAAACGCGACAAGCTTTATGCCGACCGCACCCAGTTTGTTGTCCTGCTCCGGCGTCTGCCCCATCCGGTGAACGCCTATACCGACAAATATCTGCCCCGGATCGTCAGTACGATCAATGGAGTAAACATCCGCAGTTTAAAGGATTTACCGGACGCTTTCCGGCAGGCCAAGGATAAATTTCACGTCATTTATTTTCTGGACTATCCGGCACCCCTGATTCTGGATGCGGAAGCGGTTGCCCGAACGGAAGCCGATATTCTGCGGCGCTATCATGTTCCGCAGTCTTTTCACCTTTCTGAATCCGAGGAAATGGAGGTTTTCTGCAAATGAAACGCCCGATTTTAATAATGGCAATCATGTTGACCTGTCTGGCGGCGTTCAGCGTCGCCGCGCCGCTGCCGGATTATGACGCTTGTCTGGTGGATGTGATTGTTACCTATCAGGCTTTTAATGTCCGTGCGCCCTGGCAGAAAAACCAGCCGCAAACACGTCAGGGTTATGCCGTTGTGATCGGGCCGGGACTGGCGTTAACCGCAGAAACGCTTGTCCGCGACAATACACAAATTGAAATGCGCCGCGCCAAAAGCGGTTTGAAACTGATGGCTACAGTCAAGGAAGCCGATCAGCAACGCAATCTGGCGCTTTTGGAATTTGATCCGTCCAAGGACGCCAGCCAACTGAAGGCGGTGGAGCTTGCGGAAACTGTGCGCAGCAATGAACAGTTGACCATTGTTAAAATGGAACAAAACGGCGAATTCCAGACCAGCATCGGCCAGGTAGTGGAAATTTCCGCATCTGGCGCGCCCAAGCCGCTGGCCATGAAAGTTTTGACGCAACTGAATCTGGCCGGCGCCGGTATTCCTGTTTTTGCCGGAGACCGTCTGGCCGGGTTAAGCGTCAATTTTAACGATAAATCGCAGATTGCCTTGTGTGTGCCCTGCATGACCATCCGCGTTTTTCTGGATGACGCTCAAAGCGCATCTTATAAAGGCCTGGCTTGGGCCGGTTTTAATTTCGAAGCTCTGCTTGATCCGGTCACGCGCGCTTATCTCGGCGCGCCAGAAAACCAAAGCGGTTTCATGGTAACCAAAATTACGCCCGGTTCAGGAGCAAGCCAGGCGCTGCAAAGCGGGGATGTTATCATCGAATGGGATGGTTTTGCCGTTGACGCGCAGGGCTATTATCAAGACCCGGATTTTGGGCGATTGCATTGCTCCTACCTGATCTCCGGCCGGCGCGCGCCCGGTGACATTGCGCAAGTTGTGCTGATACGCAACCGCACCAGGCAAACGGTACAATTGCCGCTCGCGCGCTGGCAGGACTCGGAAGCCCTGATTCCCGAAAGTGTTGCGAATGAGCCAATTGAATATCTGATTGAAGGCGGCTTTCTGCTGTACGAACTGACCGGCGATTATTTGCGCGTTGCGGGACCGAAATGGAAGAGCATGATTCATCCGCGTCTGGTCCATTATTATTTGAATCCCGATAAAATCCATCAAAAACAAGGCGATCATGTTGTTGTGTTATCCGCCGTTCTGCCGGACAACATCAACATCGGTTATCAACAACTGCGTGATGAGGTGATTGTTGCCGTCAACGGCAAGCCTGTGCGTTGCATGGCGGATGTCTTTCAGGCTGTGGATGAACCAGGCGGATTACAACGGCTTGCTTTGCTGGGACATGGCGTTGAGATCATTCTGGACGCCGAAAAGCTGGCCGAAGCCAACCGGCGCATTTCTGCGCAATACCGCATTCCCAGACTGCGCTATCAAAAGACGCCCTGAATTCATGTTTTGCAAGCATTCAGACAGAATTCAGAATAAATGCAACGACAAGCCTCAGTGCGCCCGTACGCCGCACCTTGTGCGGCGTACGAAGCAACGCCTTGTTCGATGGATTATTTACTCTTTCTCCCAACAGACAATGGATTGCTGAAGTGTGTAAGGCGTTATCAGAGCGATATAAATGTAACTCTTGATAACCCGCTTCGGTGGTTTGAAAGGATGGTGTAAAGATGAGGATGTGTGCATTGACCTGAAAAAGTAAAAAAACTCGGGATGCAGGCATTATCCCGTGAACTTGGTGTGGCCGGGATGATTCAGTTTATGCAACAGTTTTCCTCGGGCAGCGGTGATTATTCTAAAGATCGTCATCGTCTGTTCAATAATCTAAATGTGGATGATATATGGGCAGATCTGAAAAATAGCGTCAAAAAAGCGCTTTGAAAGAGAGGGTTAGCGGATCAAAAGAACAGAAGCTGTGGGGTCAGAGAAGCCTTGGAAATAGAACTTAGCGAATAAGATAAGATGATGGAAACGCAGACAAACCTGCCTTCTTCCGTTCCCTGCGGGAAGCGCGTCAAGCGTAGAGCGGATAGCGTGGAGCGAATGGATCCGGGCGGGGCAGGGTTTGTGTGCGATTACATGTCGCGTCGGATATCGAAGACAGTTGGTCGGCGCACTGGCGGCGGGTTGTGGCAGTTGATGGGCGAGACGTCATTCCTGTATGACGGCTGGAATGTCGTGTCTGAAATCTGTGATGATCAATCTCAAATTACCACGAACTTTTACGTTTGGGGCTTGGATTTAAGCGGCAGTCTGCAGGGCGCCGGCGGCATTGGCGGCTTGCTTGCCGCGCAGCTTGGCACTAATTCCGTGCTTT
>CAZMFH010000228.1:0-1659 GCA_964565485.1 uncultured Verrucomicrobiota bacterium
CACATAACTTAAACCGCTAAACACCCGGCTAATCACCCGCAAGGATTTGCCATCCAATTCGCTTTCCGCCAAAACATTCGCGCTCCGTCCGGACTCAACCAATCTAACAAAAACCTTCCGCTCCCCAAAATCTTCAACCGGCACGCTCAGCGTTTTTGCCTGAACCGCTCCTCCACGCAACTCAAACCGTTCGGCATGCACTGTCAGCAAGCTGCCACCGCGCTCTTCCAACACCTGCAACTCCACCGTCCCGCCAACCGATGATCCGGATCCCAAACTCAATTCTATGCCATACGCCGGCTTATCCCCCGCCAAAATGTAGCCAAGCGCACGTGTGAATCTGATCTGCGGTAAAAACGGAATTTCCGGCTTAAACCCGCCAAACCCAACTACTGCCATAAAATTTTCCTGATCAAATCCGCTCCCTTGATTGTTTGGCTTTAACGCATAACTCACACGCTGATCAGACTCAAATGCGTTCATCACATCCAGCTTGACTTCCATAAATACCCGGTTCAAATTAATCTGCATCCGCCCCAAATCCTCGCATTCCAAGGCAAAGAGCGGAACCGCGATTTCCCCTGTCCAACCGTCTGCGCTTATCTGCGTCGCCGACCGCCACGGCGCGCTCCATGTATCCTTCCTCACTCCCGCCGCATTAAAACGCTTGTTATACTGCACATTCGCAAAACTCACATCAAACTCATAAACCGCCTTCGTCTCCGTGTCCGGACGAATAAACAACAAAATGGAATCATCCGTAAACACCGGACCACCCCGCTGAAACACACGCTGGCGCACCTGCGGCATCAGCGGATTCCGACAATCAACTCCGACATAAAGCCAATGTTTGTCGCGCGCCAGCATAATTTTGGTATCCAAAGAAGCCTGCGAACTCTCGCTCGGATAGAGCCGTTCGATTGTTGCCGCCTTCTGCCAAACGGCGTCATCCAGCTTGCCGTCCAAAACCGGCGCAGCGGAAATCTCCGGGATACTTATTGCCGCCGGCTCCGTTTGCGCCCCAAAAACAACCGTCCGCAAAACCAACATCGCCGCCACACATCCGATCAATACCGCTTTTTGCATGCTTGCCTCCTGTTTCCGCTTTTAACTGTTGCCTTGTTAATTGCTACTCAAGTATTCATGGAAGGAGTCAGAATTCAGAATAAACTGACTACTGACTTCTGTCTGCTGAATACTGCTTCCGGTCACTTTTGCATTGCTAATTGATCATTGCTAATTTTAACTTTCCGCCCGCTTCCCGGAAATCCACGCCGTCACCGGCGCGGCTACTCGAAGCACGTTCAGGATCAGAATCGCTCCACGCTCGGACGTTCTTTACTCTCATTTTTGCCTTGTTAATTGAGCCAATTTCAAAACTAACGTTTTGAAATTGGCTCACATCCAAACATTATCGGTTGCGAAAAAATCATATCCGCCGCGCCAAATGGCACACCGCAAACATCCTTTGCTTTCACAAGATCACGCCGGTCATTAAGTCCGGCGATTTCATGAACATTCATTTTTGAAAAAACGGCGGCAGTCAAAAGCGCTCCTTTTTCAGACGCAGCCGGATACGCAAACGCTTCAACCCGGACATATTTGCAGCCAATCGCGCCGGCATCATTGCGCGGAAACTCCCAAAAAGTTTCAGCCTCA
>CAZMFH010000228.1:1669-4062 GCA_964565485.1 uncultured Verrucomicrobiota bacterium
CACCATCGGCAATATGCGCAACACCAGCATCGGTAACAAACCGAATTTGTAAATTCGGCCGTTTCCTACGATCGCCGCCGGCAATGGCAATTTTTATTCCAAGCGGATTCCCTGTATCATCACATTGAAGCGCAATCCGCGTAAAACGAAAATCACTGTAATCATAAGGCTGCACCGCCACGCCTTTTTCATCCAACGCCACCGCGCTGACAGCCCCAAAAAAATGCCCCTGCCGATAGGCGCGCAAGGCATTTTGTTGGCGCTCGTCCCGCGTCAAACCCTCCATTGGCGGAACCAGCAAAACATTGCGACCGCGCCCGCAAGTAAAATGATCCTTGACAAAGAACCCAAAACACCGGCGACCGGTGCGCAAAATGCCATCCCAGGTCTTGTAAAAATGGGCATTATCGCCAAACATGCGACTGTGATTCCATGCTTCGACCCCCAAAACACGCGAATCAAAATCAAGCAATCGCAAATAATCATCCAACGAGCGACCGCGCGGATGATTGATCGTGATTCCTCCGCCATCCGGATACTGTAAACCTTCAATCGGATGGCCTTCGGCATCTTTGCGCGCGCCATCCAAGGCGTCCCGAAAAGCATCACGCCACGGGCGACTCACGCCCTGCGCAAGCGTAAAAGAGTTGACTCGGCTTTTTGACGGATCAAAATCAAGCCGTGCCCGCACAGTATTGGACAGAACACGCAAATAAATTTCTTTTCGCGCGTGAACACGGCGCTGCTCAATTTTGCCGTTGCCGACCAGCGCCTGCGTTTTTTTGTCAATCTCCAACGCGCCTTCCATTGTCAGCTTAATCTCATGGTCTCCCGCGCCACGTCCGGAAAATCTGATGTCCGTCCGGCATATCCCGCGCCAAGGATCACGCTCCGGATCAGACATTGGCAATCGCTCGAAAACGTATTCAACCGGCGGCGGAGCATCTTTGTCAAATTTGGCTTTCCATCGTCCGCCGGTCGCATAGAAACCACCCAGCGTATTCCAATGGTTGGCGTTATCAGTGCAGTCATGATGTTCGGCATTTGGCGCGAAAATGGCGTCCGGATATTTTTGCAACAAATCTTCCGGCACCGGCCAAAACGGCTTGGAAGGATAATAGTTGGATAACGGAAAATGCCGAAAACCCATCGCATATAACGCCTCCAATTCGGCAGCGCCGCCATGCTGATGCGACATCGAATGCAGAAATTCGATCTTGTCCCAGCCAACCGTTTCGTAGGGATTATCAACCGTAGCAGCCAATATATTGCCTTTCACCAACAACCCAAAAACAAGCGCCACCATTAAACAGCATTTCACAACCATGCCTCCAGAATTAAAATCGCTCCACGCTCTTCCTATGCTCCCAACTTTTGCATTGCTAATGCTACTCAAGTATTCAAGAATTCATGAGTCAGAATTCAGAATGAATTATCCATGATACGCTCAATCAACCAAACCAAACAATTCTTCAAAAAAAACATGCCATGGCAGACATCGGATGTCGTTCACTTTATACGGGCGATCCGCGCAGCATACACAGAGAATATCGCTCCCGGGATAATCTTCCTTAAAACTACTCAGTCCACGCAATTCCTGAGACCGCACGTTCCGGCCGCTCTTGATTTCGATAGCCATGAGTTTGCGGCCCGTGTCCAGAACGAGATCCACTTCCGCGCCATGCGCCGTCCGCCAGTAATAAAACCCCCATTCCTTCTCCATATAGTCGGCCAAGCGCCGCAATTCGAGGATCACGTAATGCTCAAACAGCCTGCCGTAAAGCGGAGTGCCGGGTGTGAAAGCCGACTCCAACCTTCCGCATAACGCATTGATAACGCCAATATCGAACAGGTAGAAAACCGGATGGGCGGTGAGACGCTTGCGCATGCTCTTGAGATATGGCGGTAATGCAAACGCCAGCAGCGTGTCCTCCAGCACCCTGTAATATTCCCGCACCGTCTTAGAACGCACGCCTGTCTCTGATGCGATATTAGTGTAGCTAACCTGCATGCCGCTCTGATCGGCCGCCAGTTCAAGAAACCGGCTGAACGCAGGCAGGTTGCGAACCAGCGCCTCATCCAGAACCTCCTCCTTCAGATACGTCTGCGCGTAGGCGCGCAACGTGCGGAGTTTATCCCGGTCTTCTCCCGTCACCACGGGCGGCAGCGAACCGAACCTAATAATCCCATCAAGATCAAAATCCGCTCCGATTTCCCGGTATGTCAACGGATGCAATGTAAACGACCATGCTCGGCCGCCCAGCAGATTGGCAGAACCACGTTTGAGCTTACGCGCGCCCGATCCGGTAAGCACGAATGTCAAGCGGTTTTTCCATTTGTCCATAAGAGCCTGCACTTCATCCAGGAGCGGCGGACACTTCTGCACCTCGTCA
>CAZMFH010000229.1:0-4054 GCA_964565485.1 uncultured Verrucomicrobiota bacterium
GTCTCTTTTGGCTTTGGCTTGCGCAAGGTGCCTTCACCTACAACAGCACAACCCGTATCCATGTAGGCAATCGGTTCACAAGAATTAGTATCAGAAGCCTTCGCATCTCCGCCATCGCGGATCATCTCAAACTCCAAATCCAGCATTTTTTTGTCGTCCATCTTTCCCTCTTTTTTTTGCGGGGCAAAACCAACCCCCATAACTACCAACTACTACACTAAAATTACTATTCCAGATGAATCCTAAAGCATTCCATTACAAGTGTCAACATTTTTTTTGGGCGCAATTTTCCGGCGGGTGCATATTCGGCGCTTCCATTTTTAAAGCAGAATAGCCAAGCCCTGATGGAATTTTAATTAAACGTCACAAGGCGGCCTGCGGCCGCAACCAAAGACTGCAGGCCGCCGTTGAAAGCGCAAGCTACAAGCGCAAGTTTAAGGCGCTAAAGCATGGTCAACAACTCCATGATTCCGAAGGGCTGCTTTGCTTCTTCAGCGCGCAAACGCTTGCGGAGCGACGTCCCCGTCAAGATAGGCATCGGGCGGTTCCTGAACCCAACGCATCGCGCTTGTGAGCGCCGGAATATTCTGGGCGGAATAATACCAGGTCAGACCGGCCGCCAGAACCAGGAGAACCACTCCGGCCACCAACAGCGTTTGTTTCCGCACAACCGGCGCCGGTAAAGCCGCAACAATCCGCCTCAACCAAACACTCCGGCGGAGTATTGCCGTGCAACCGAGCGCAAATAAACGCAACCAAAGCGCCTGCGCGCCTTGTATCCGCAAACGAATAGCTTGCGCCGGCCAACAGCGCGAAAGACCCGCCCTGATTTTCCGGAATAAATCCGGCCGCCAATGCCTTTGGCGCGGCGCATCAACCAACGCGGCTCGCGCCGGCGGCGCAACCGGCGGCTTGACCGGAACAGGCGTCGGACGCCGGGACACAATACGCGGTTCACGCGGAGGCGCAGCGTCAAAACGCAGCAGCTTGAGCAATTCCACGGCATCCAGGCCAACGCATTCGGCATAGATCTTAACAAAACCACGCGCATAAATCGAAGCCGGCAGGCGGTGGAACTGCCCATCATCCATCGCCCGGATATAATCCGTCCGAATTCTGGTCGCAGCCGCCACATCGTCCACAGACATTTTGCGGGCTTCGCGCGCCGCCTTCAATTTTTCGCCGACACCAGGCATAAACTCAAACCTCGCTTCCCTGATCGAGAGCATTGACGGGTATTTCGCCATCCAAGTCAATCAAAATTTCGCGCGGATCAGAGCCATGCGCCGGACCAACCACGCCGCGATCTTCAAGTTGATCCATCAAACGCCCGGCCCGATTATAACCGATTTTAAGACGGCGCTGCAAGAGCGACACGGAAGCGCGCTGCGTTTCGCGAATGATGCCGATCGCCGCCTGAAGCATTTCCTCATCTGCGCCGCCATCATCGCCATCAAAACTGACCGACGGATTTTCGAGCGAGGCCTTCAGCGCCATTTCATAAGCGGGCGCGCCCTGTTTTTTCCAGAACTCGACAATCGCCGCAATATCGTCATCAGTCGTCATCGCGCCCTGTGCGCGCACCAACTTGCTGGAACCAGGCGGCAAAATCAACATATCGCCGCGCCCAAGCAGTTTGTCGGCGCCAATTGTATCGAGAATCGTGCGACTATCCACTTTTTGAGCCACCTGGAAAGAAATACGCGCGGGGAAATTAGCCTTGATCGTGCCGGTAATAACATTAACGGACGGCCTTTGCGTGGCCAGGATCATATGGATGCCAACCGCGCGCGACATTTGCGCCAAGCGCGCGATGGAGTTTTCCACATCCGCCTGCGCCACAAGCATCAAATCGGCCAATTCATCAATTACGATCACGATATAAGGCAGCCTGTCAGGCGGCGCATTATCGTTCTCACCGGCGGCAGCCACATCAACCGCCGGCAGCTTTTGTTCAATGGGACGGCTGTTATAGCCAAGAATATTGCGCACACCGACTTTGGCGAACATTTTGTAACGATTTTCCATCTCATTAATCGCCCAGCGCAATCCTAACGGCACACGCTTGGATTCGACTATCACCGGCGTAACCAGATGCGGCAAATCGGCATAAGCGGAAAACTCGACCCGCTTTGGATCAACAAGCAACAGTTTAAGCTGATTCGGCGTTTTGGACATCAGCATTCCCGCCAGAATTGAATTCATGCAGACCGTCTTGCCGGAACCGGTTGCTCCGGCAATCAGCAAATGCGGCATGGTCGCCAGATCGGCAACCATATTATTGCCGGCCACATCCTGTCCCAGCACGAGCGGCACTGCCGCTTTCTGATTCTGCCAGGTTTTGCTTTCGAGAATTTCACGCAGATAGACCCTTTTGGCGGTCGAATTGGGCACCTCAATGCCGACAACCCCCTTGCCGGGAATCGGCGCCTGCACACGTACGCTGGTGGCCTTAAGCGTCAGCGCCAGGTTGTTGCTAAGTTGCGCAATCCGCTCGACACGAATGCCGGCGGCCGGCTTAAGCTCATACTGCGTTACAACCGGACCGCGCTCGACATTGGTCGCCTCGCATTCGATGCCGAAATCCGCAAGTGTCTCTACAAGCACTTTGGCCGTTGTTTGAAAATCGCCTTCAATATCGCGGCTCTTTTCGGCCGGCACCGGTTGCAGCAGTTCTATGGGCGGCAACCGATAATTGTCGTTGTGCACAGGCAGCGCCTCAACCACAGCGCTTGCTCTTTCGCTGCGCGCCGGGCGCGCTGCGGACCTGGAAGACGCCGCGCGCGCGGGAACGACGGGACTTTCCGACTCTGCCTGTCCGGCTGACAGCGCGGACAACTCCGGAGCCGGAGATTCCGGCATCGGCAATTCAGCGGCGCGGTTTTCACGCGTCGCGCGCTGCTCGCGGCGGACGGCTTTTTCCTGGGCAGCAATGCGGCGCGCTAAATCGCGTTCCTCCTGAAGAATTGCATCAAGCCGGTCGCGCCGCGCATGAAGGCGGGCATTGATCCATCCGCGCAACGCGCCGCAAGACGCCGGCAGCACACGCAACATGCCGAGCAACCGTCGCCGTCCGACGCTCATGACCAGCGCGCCGCACAGCAAACCCGCCAGAACAATCGTTGCGCCGGTTACTCCAATCCAGGCCGACAGCCAAACGGCGCCAACCAGCCAGCCGAGCATACCGCCGACAATATCGGAAATATTAAAACGCGCCGCCAATGCGCCCCACCCCGTCGGATGCAAAGCCAGAAGCCCGCCAACCACAATCAGCAAAACCAGCGCGCCCAATGGACGATAACCGATGTTTTCTTCCTGTTGCAGAAGCAGAAAAACGCCAATGGCCCCGCAAAGCGGGGGGATCAGCAAAGCTCCGGCGCCAAACAACATCAATGAGACAAACGCAAACCAGGCGCCAAGCGGCCCGATATAGTTCATGGGCGGATCATAAGCCGGCGCGCGCAAAATATTAATATCGCCCGGATCATAAGAGAAAAAGGCCAGCCCCATTAAAACGCCGATCGTCAGCAAACCGATCCCGAACAATTCACGCCAGCCTGTTCTTCGTATTTCCTTATCCGCAGCCATGTCAAAAACATCCCCTTCATTTGGCAAGCAAAACGCGCACCGTTTCCGGCTCCACCGTGGCAGACAAAGCATGCCCCAACGGCAGATAGACGCGCGCCGGCACATTATTATAAACCAACGAAGCATCCAAATCCGCGCAATCCACAAAAACCCTTGGCGCAAAATCCGGCAAAGTTGCAAGCGCCTCTTCGGCGCCACTCACAATCACACGCACACTCGATGGAATAATTTCGATACGGCCCGGCGCAGGCAACCCGACCACCGCCTGAACGGGCACATCACCCCACTGCCGGCTGCCCGATTTGGCAGTCAAGACCACCCGAACCTGCACTTCCGCCGGTTCAATGCGCGGCGCCCAGGTATCGCTGGGCGGCAAAACACGGCAACGCTTGGTAAACCCGCCCGTCCGGCCTTCCACATCAACCGGCTCGGTGTGGACCCACTCCGTTTTCGCGAGCTGCCGGGC
>CAZMFH010000230.1:0-3505 GCA_964565485.1 uncultured Verrucomicrobiota bacterium
TTTGCAGCAATACCTGACGCCGACCTCCGACCCCAATCAGCAAAAGATGATGCTGATCCTCATGCCGGGCATGATGTTGGTAATGTTTTATATGATGCCGTCCGCGCTTGTGCTCTATTGGTCCGCCAATCAATGCATCATGATCATCCAGCAACTGATCCAAAAACAGCGCGCAGCCATGAAGCAAAATCGCCTTGCCACCCCGACTCCGGCGTCATGAATATTGCCCTGCAAAATGTGTCCAAAAATTTCGGACCGGCACTTGCAGCCGATGATATTACGCTCGAAATTGCCGAGGGCGAATGTTTCTTTTTACTCGGCCCTTCCGGTTGCGGCAAAACCACATTGTTGCGCATGGTCGCCGGTTTCTGTACGCCGGATTCCGGCAAAATACTTTTGGACAACCAACCCGCCAATGACCTGCCGCCGCACCGGCGCAATACCGGAATGGTTTTCCAAAATTATGCGCTTTGGCCACATTTGACGGTTTTCGAGAACGTGGCTTTCGGGCTGGCCGTGCCCGGACGCAAGCTGCCGGAAACAGAGCGGCGACGCCGCGTCGGCAACATCCTGGAAATGGTACACATGGAAGCTTTTGCGCAACGCAAACCGGCCGAACTTTCCGGCGGCCAACAACAACGCGTCGCGCTGGCCCGCGCGCTGGTGATTGACCCCAAGGCGCTTCTGCTTGACGAACCACTCTCCAACCTTGACGCCGGATTGCGCCTGGAAATGCGCGTGGAAATACGGCGGCTGGTCAAACGCATCGGCATCACCACACTCTATGTTACCCACGACCAAAAGGAAGCGCTCAGTATGGCCGACCGCTGCGCCGTTCTGCAAAACGGTAAAATCGTTCAAACCGGCGCGCCACGCGAACTTTATGACCAGCCAACCGTCCGATTTGTGGCCGAATTCATGGGGCACGCCAACATGATTCCGGCAAAAGTGACGGCGTTAAATGGCCATACGCTCGTTTTATCCTCAGCCTTCGGGAGCTGGACAGCAACCAAATTCCACGGCCACCCACAAACCGGCGATAATGTAACACTGGCGGTGCGCCCGGAAAAAATCAGATTTGGCGCAGCAGACAATAACCTGAACACTTTTAACGGGCAGTTGAAGGAAACAATTTACATGGGCGAATCAGTCGAAACATGGATCAGCATGCCCGATAACTCGGTTCTCAAGGCCATATCCGCCGACGAACCATGCGCCAATGCGGCCGGGCTTTTCCATGTTGATCCCGATCAGGTCATGGTATTAAACGCGGAATGAAAACTCCCTTTCAGGCATGGCCCGCGCTTTTGCTCTTCCTGGCGCTGCTTGTTGTGCTGCTGGCGCCCTTCCTCCTGCAACCGCGCGCGACAGACAGATGCGCCGCAACAAGAATACTGGTTATTTTGAGTCCGCACAACGAAGCCGTGCGCCGTGAATTCGAAACGGCATTTCAGCTGTGGCACAGCAAACGTTACGGCGAATCCGTTGCCTTCGATTGGCGCAACATCGGCGGCACCAGCGAAATCGTGCGTTACCTGGAAAGCGAGTTCGCCGCTGCGCGCCGCGCCAATCGAACCGGAATCGGCATTGACCTTTTTTTCGGCGGCGGGTCATACGAACATATCCGCCAAGCCAGGTTGGGCAATACAGCGCCATGCGGCGTGCGCGAACGCCATCCGGAATGGCTCAAGCATGATATCATTCCGGAGCGTTTTTCCGGCGAAATTTTTTATGATTCTGAAGACCGCTGGTATGGCTGCTGCCTGAGCAGTTTCGGCATTTGTTACAATACGGATCTGCTCGCAATCCGCGGTATACCAATCCAACCAACGCAATGGGAGGATTTGGCCGATTTCCGGCTTTTCCGTCAGATCGCATTGGCCGACCCAACCAAAAGCGGCTCAATCAACAAAGCCTTTGAAATGCTGATTCAGGAACAAATGAGCAAAAACCTGCAAACAAACGGATGCCCCCCCGCCAACGCTCCGCCGGAACAGTTGGCCAACGGATGGCAGCAAGCGCTTTTGCTGATCCGTAAAATCGGCGCCAATGCCCGGTATTTTACCGATTCCGCTGGAAAAGTGCCGCTTGATGTCGCCCAGGGAAATGCTGCGGCGGGAATGTGCATTGATTTCTACGGACGCTTTCAAAGCGAACTGACAATGCGCAATGAAAATTCCGATCGCTTGCGCTATCTGACTCCGGCTGGAGGCTCTTCCGTTTCAGTTGACCCGATCAGCATCCTGCACGGCGCCGCCAATCTGGAAACTGCGCAGCGTTTTGTGGATTTCTGCCTCAGCCGCGAAGGACAACAACTCTGGAACACACGGGTCGGAGCGCCCGGCGGACCGGCGCATTATGCCCTGCGCCGACTGCCGATCCGCAAAGACATGTACACAGAGGAATATCTGCGCGACATGTCCGATCCCGACGCGCTGCCCTATGAGAAAAACGCGGATTTTACATATCAAGCACAATGGACCGGCCCGCTTTTCGCAACCATCCGCATCCTAATCAGGGCCATGTGCATTGATACGCACACAGAATTGGCCAACGCCTGGTCAGCCATCAATCAAGCCGGTGGGTTGGAACAACAAGCACACTCAGCACAAGCTTTCAGCGCGCTTCCGCCGGAAGCGGAATACCACACAGCTCTGCAAAAAACCACCAAACTAATCGGCAACAAACTGGAAGAAGCCCGCCTGGTCCGCGAGTGGACATTGTTTTTCCGCCATAAATACCGCGAAGCTGAACGATTGATAAAAAGACAACCATGAAAACATGGCAGACAACCTTGATAACCGGCCTGATCACGGCATTTCTGGCGGTTTTCTTCATCTGGCCTCTGGCGGAGACACTGCAAGGCGCCTTCGTTTTCAACAATCGTCCGACGCTCGCATTTTTTTACGAAGTGTTTGCCAACCCACTTTATATGGAAGGGCTGCGTAACAGTCTGGCGCTGGCCGTCATAACCACCGGCATGGTTATTCTGCTGGCGCTGCCTCCGGCCTGGCTGGCCGCGCGATTTGAGTTTCCCGGCAAAACCTTGCTAACCGGCCTGATTCTCGTGCCATTAATTTTGCCGCCCTTTGTCGGCGCAATCGGCATCCGCCAAATTCTCGGTCAATTTGGCGTATTAAACGCAATCCTGGTCAAATGCGGAATGATCGAATGGGCACAAGCCCGCGACTGGCTCGGCGCAGGCCAGTTCTGGGCAGTTGCCGTTACCACGGCGCTGCACCTCTACCCGATTTTCTATCTTAACGCCGTAGCAGCCATCGCTAATGTTGATCCATCTCTGGAAGAAGCGGCCGCCAACCTTGGTTGTCCCGGCTGGCGGCGCTTTTTTAAAATCACCCTGCCGCTGATCATGCCCGGTCTTTTTGCGGGCGGCATCCTCGTCTTTATATGGTCTTTTACCGAATTGGGCGCACCGCTCATGTTCGATTACACGAGAGTAATGTCCGTTCAGATTTTTGAGGGCATCAAGGATATGGGCACAAGT
>CAZMFH010000230.1:3515-4052 GCA_964565485.1 uncultured Verrucomicrobiota bacterium
CAAGTCCTTTTCCGTATGCGCTGGTGGTGGTCATGCTTGTTTGTTCCGCAGTCTTATATGCCTTGGCGCGCTTTTTATTCGGAATTAACCGCGCCGGCATGGCCGGCAAAAGTTCCGTGCTGGCTGTGCCATCCCGTCTTTCCGGCATGCCAGGCCTTGCGGCTTGCGCCATCTTCCTGACCATTACCGCCACGGCTGTTGTTCCGCATGTTGGGGTAATCCTGTCAAGCGTCAGCCAGGCTTGGTATCGCGCGGTCTTGCCGACAAGCTGGACGCTGGACTGGTATCAAATCGCGCTTGGCCATAGCTTGACGCTGCCCAGCATCCGGAACAGCCTTTTTTATGCCGCATTGGCAATGCTGGCCGACCTTGCGCTTGGCATTGCCGTTGCCGTCATTATCGTGCGCGGCACGGCACGCTGGCGTGGTGCGTTGGATACGCTGACTATGCTCCCACTGGCTGTCCCCGGCATCGTCCTGTCGTTCGGATATATCGCCATGAGTCAGCCGGGGCGCATCCTGGCATTCATCAATCCGG
>CAZMFH010000231.1:0-4041 GCA_964565485.1 uncultured Verrucomicrobiota bacterium
GAAGTGAGCAACTCGGTGATTACTAATAATTCTGGCACCCATGGATCGGGCGCGCGGCTGCAAAATGGCGCAACAATGCGGTCGTGTTTGATCGCCGCCAATACATCTGGAATGGGCGCGCTGTATTTGGCACAAACATCTACAGTGGAAAACTGCACAATCGTGGCCAATACGTTGCAAGTTTCCGGCGGGATGCGCATGGCTGTAACAAATTTCCAGATTTTGCGGAACTGCATTATTTATGATAATTGGCTGACTAACGGGACAAAGGCGGATGTTTCTCTGGCTACTGATGGGGAAAAATATATTTTCAATTCCTGTGTCGGCGCGACGGTCCTGCCGCCTGACCAGGGGAATATTACCAATAACCCGCTTTTCCTTGCTGCGGATAATTATCGTTTACAAGAGGGTTCGCTTTGCGTCAATACGGGCACAAATCTCGAATGGATGGCGGATGCGCTGGATTTGGTTGGAAGTTTAAGACGGGATCGTTTTTCCGGCAAAGTTGATATGGGCGCGTATGAATTTGTGCCGAATGGGATTTTGTTTTTGGGAAGATAAAGTTGCATGAAATGGACAAAACAATGGATCCATTATTATGGCAGCCGCAATCCTGTTAATAGCTATAACTATTATCGCAAGACATTCAGCTTGCCGTCCGGCGTCAAGCGCGCCCATGCGCATGTAACGGCCGACTCCAGATATCAATTGTATGTAAATGGCCATTTTATTGGGCGCGGTCCGGCGCGTTGCGACCCTCGACATCAGAGCTACGACACCTACGACATCGCTCCTTATTTAATCAAAGGACGCAATGCTTTTGGCGCGCTGGTCCATCATTATGGAGTTGGCACAGGCGCTTACATCATTGGGCGCGAGGGAGTTTTTCTGCAGGCGGCAATCAAGCTTGAATCAGGAAATTCTTTATCAGTTGGCACGGACGCCTCATGGACATCATCGCGCGCCTACGGTTGGAAAACCAATTCGCGCCGCATTAACGGACATCAGGGTTTTTGCGAGAACTATGACGCCCGACGGGAAACATGCGGCTGGAGTTTGCCGGATTTTATCGAGGATGACAAGTGGCAGCCGGTAGTAGCGATCGGCGTTCCTCCGCATTATCCCTGGATGGAAATGCGCGCGCGCGATATCCCCATCGAACGGCTGGAATATGTCCGGGCAGAACATCTTGTTGAAATGGGATCGTTGGATATTCCGAACGAGCGCTATGATTTGCAGGCGTGCCAAAATTCCATTAACGGAATTTTGGGTGAGCTTGATCGCGCGCCGGTTAGGCGTCTTGCAGATTTACCTAATGGCCGGCCGGCATATTTTCTTTATGACATGGGCAAGGAAATCAGCGCATATTATTGTTTAAACATTGATGCGCCGGCAGGCGTTGTGATCAACATCAGCAGCAGCGAACGATCGGCAGACGGGCGGATTTTGCCGGCGGATAAATCAAAGTCCGGGTGGCCATTGCCGGCGGATCGCTACACGACCAAATCCGGTCGGCAAACCTGGTCGAGCAGTTTTAATTGGCGCGGCTTCCGCTATCTGCAAGTGGTGGTCTATCCTTATTCCTCTAAAATTCGCCGCTTGGAGGTCGGCGGCTTGCGTACCACGGCTGATTTGCGGCCTGAAGGTGATTTTGAATGTTCGGACAAATTCTTAACCCATTTGTGGCGCATGGGCCTCAACACGATGGAGTGTTGCATGCACGACGGGATTGTTGACAATCCGTGGCGCGAACAGCAGAACTATGTCAGCGACGAAATTAATTTGTTTACATATTATGCCTTTGGCGATGATCGGCTGCCGCGCAATATGCTACGCCAGATTGCCCAGTCCCAGAATCATTGCGGCGAGTTGATGAGCGCATATCCATGGAGCGCCGATCAGGTAATTACGGAATTCTGCGCCATCTGGATCACGGCCTTAAAGGAATATTATTTATTCACGGGAGATTTGCGGTTTGTCAAAGCAATGATGCCTGTGCTTCAAGGTGTTTTGCGATGGTATCGAGGATACTTGAATAAAAATGGTTTGTTGGAAAACGTGCCGCGCTTTACATTTATAGATTGGATTTATCCGCCCATCGAAGGTAATGGGCATAATTTTACTTGTTTGCAAGGGATCAACGCCGGCTTGAACATGTTTTATCTGCGCGGGTTATTAGATGCGACCTGGCTGGCAAAACATACGGGCGCCATTCGGTATCAGGCATTATGGGCGCGGCAGGCCGAGCATATTAAACACGCGATACACCGGGTTTTTTGGGATCAGACGCGCGGTTTGTATGTTGATTCCGTCAGCAATGGCATGCCCAGCCGATCGGTTAGTCAACATGTCAATGCGCTCGCTATTTTGCTCAATATCGCGCCGCCGGAGCGATGGGCATCCATTGTCTCGCAGGCGTGGGAATCCGATCAGCCGATTCACCGGCCGTCGCCGGCCTTTTATTATTATATTTTTCGGGCGTTAGCAAAATGTCGCCGCCATGATTTGATTCTGAAGGCGTTGCGCGAGGAATGGCAGGGCATGGCCGGCATTGGCAATCAAACATGCTGGGAAACATTTCAAAGCGACCAAAACACGCACAAATTTGCGGAAAGTTATTGTCAATCATTTTGTTGCCCGCAGTTATACGAATTGCCGGCGGAAGTGTTGGGCGTCAAGCCATTAAAACCGGCCTTCCGGCTCTTTGAAATTTATCCCGTTCCAGCGGATATCGGTTGGGCGCGCGGTCGTGTGCCGACGCCGAATGGCTCCATTCAGGTTGCTTGGAAACAAAATACGGCTGATCTGCAAGTTGAATTCAGTGTGCCGGAAGGTTGTGTCGCCAGGATGCGAGCGCCGGAAGGTTGGGTGGCGCCCGGCTGCAAGCCGATAGTTTTATATCGTGCAGGACGGCACCGAATCGTTTATAAAAAACTTAAGCGATTAAAAAATGCCATTTTTTGATTAGGGATCCAGAATGATCAGACAAAAGCTGAATATATCGCAGGCAAACTGGGTCAACCATACATTTGCACAGATGACCCAGGATCAGAAAATCGGGCAACTTGTTTGCGAACGCGACAGGCTCTTGGCAGAGGAGCCCGGTCTCAAGTGGCGTTATCGCTATCCGGTTTCGTTAGCCGGGCTTCATTCTTTTTCCCATCGCTACGATATCGCCGATCTAAAGAGCTGGATGCGGCATTATCCGGTTGGCAGTATCTTTGTCGGCACGGAAATTATTCAGGCCGATTCGGATGATACTGCCAAAATGCGCGCGGGCATGCGTAAGTTTAATGAAGTTTCGCGCATACCGCTCCTCTTTTGCGGCGATTTTGAGCATGGGGTCGGCGCAAAAATAAGCGGTTTGACGCGGCTGCCGGATTTGATGGCTTTGGGCGCCGCCAATGATGTCAAATTGGCGCGCGAATACGGAACCATGATCGCGCGCGAAGGTTTGAGTGTCGGCGCGCAATGGTCGTTTTCGCCGGTTGTAGATTTGAACCGGAACATGAACAGTTGGGTGGTCAACCAGCGCGCAATTGGCGACGACCCGGTCCGGTCAATCAAGTTGCTTAAGGCGTTGGTAGATGGTATGCAATCCGGCGGCATGGCGGCTTGCGCCAAGCATTTTCCCGGCGACGGCACTGACGACCGCAATCAGCATATGGTTACCTCGCTGCAGATGCTGCCTTTGCGAGAATGGTTGCGCATACACGGCAAGGTTTTTCAGGCCATGATAGATGCCGGGGTGTTTTCAATCATGATCGGGCATATCGCTTTTCCGGCTCTGGAAGGACCGGACAGCAAGACCGGCCGCTACCGTCCGGCTACGGCCAGTCGCAAGATCATGACCGATCTGTTGCGCCGCCGCATGGGCTTTGATGGTGTGATAGTTACCGATGCTTTGACCATGTGCGGGTTTTGCAGTTGGGCGCCCTATGAACAGCGCATTCTGGAATGTTTCAATGGCGGGGCGGATGTTTTTTTGTGGCCGGATACGCCGCGCTTTTTTAAGTTGCTCAAACAGGCGCTCAAGGATGG
>CAZMFH010000232.1:0-4040 GCA_964565485.1 uncultured Verrucomicrobiota bacterium
TTTAAGCGCTTGCCCTGTGCTTGATATTCAAGGCGTGATTTATTGTCGCAACCTGATAATCGCACAGACGACATGGCTTGCGCCTTACCATGTCTTTGTGCTTGATGCACGAACGGGGCGTTTGATCGAGGTTTACGATAAATTAGGACGTTGGGCCAGTTCGTGCGCGCAGCCTTTGTTAAGCGGCGGACGTTTGTTTAACGGTGATTATAATTCGAATTCCATTCTGGCGGTTCAGATCGGAGCCGGGCAACCGACCGATTGGCCGGGGGCTTTTGGCGATCCGCAACTTCATCACATGGCCGCGCCAAATGATGCTTTGTTGCATGACGGGCCGGCCCCGCGTTCCAAAAAGTTGTTGGTTGGCGATTACAAAAATCACAAAGCAGGATGGATGGCCGGCATGGCCAAATATCGCAAGCAAAAATATACCGCTGCCGCCGCTGATTTTAAGCTGGCTTTTGATTTGGCGGGCAGAACTTGTGTCCCGTCAAAGTTTTTGAGAGAATGCGAATTAATGCTTGGTCATGCTTTTTTTTACGCGAAAAAATACGCGGATGCTTCAGCTGTCTATGCCCGTATTTTGGAGATGGAGGATGCTCCGCCGCGTATCCGCGCCATGGCGCAATTGCATCTGGCGCATTGCTTGCGCTTGAGCGGTGCTTTTAAGCAGGCGCTGTGCGAATACGGGAAAATTGCAACTATGTCCGGCTTCTCTGATAAATGGCTTTGGGCACTTGCAGAGTCCGGAAATTCTTATTGGCGCGCCCATGAATATGACAAAGCGCGCCATGCATATATGAAGGTTTTACGGGCTGTGCGGGATGTGCCCAAGTCAATTAAACGTCAGGCTGCGGAATGGGAGAGGGAGGGAAGAAAGAAAGTTAAAATTATCAATTAGCAATTAGAAATGCAAATTCAGACGTCTTGCGGCATCAAGCAAAAGATTTACTTGAAATGTCTTGCATTTATTCTGAATCCTGGCTTCTGAATTCTTTCAAAACGTTAGTTTTGAAATTAACATAGCGATCTTTGCGAACTTCTGTTCAAAATCTTTAACTTTTGAATTTTAAATTGTTAATTGTTCATTTTAACTTTTTCTGGTTCTTTGTTGTTTGAATAAGGTTGTGGGCATACTCCCGACTTGGAGGTAATATGAGGAAGCTAATGCGATTCTTGATGGCGGCGCTTAGCGTGGTTTTGTTGCAATATTTTTGTGTCGAAGCCACGTTCGCTGAAACGCCGATCTCAAACGCAGTTGTCCAAAACATATCCGCCGGTGTGCCTGTGCCGAAATCCGGGCCGGCGCGGATTTATTCGGATACCGATTTGGTTAAAGACGGCAAGCCGGCGGCAGTTTTTGTCTTCTCCGGGACGGATGCGGCGGCGGCGGATATCGCTGGGCAACTCGCTCTGGCTTTAAAGAAAAAATTTGGGATTGCGTTCCTGGGCGTGTCGGATACGGCGCTTTGCGCTAATGTCATGACGCGTCTGCCGGATGAGTATCGCGCCAAAAATCTGATTGTCGTCGGTAATTTACATAATAACCGCGTTCTTTTTCCGCTCTATGCCAGTTTTCTGTGCGGTGCGGATTGTGAATTTCCCGGCGATGCCGGCTATGAGTTGCGGACAATCAGTAATCCATGGGGTACAGGCAAAAATGTATTGTTAATTGGCGGTTCGACTGTTGAAGGACTGAAAGCCGGGATGGAAACGTTTTTGGCGAAACTGCCTGTTGCTTCCGGCACGGATGTGATTGTTCCGCGCCTGCATATGATTAAGCCGGGTAAGGCCATCAAGAGCAAATTGGACAAAATTAACGAACGCGCTCCCACCACTCCATTCAAACCTCCGGCTCAGGCGGTTGAGGCGACATCCGGCATGTTCTGGGGTCCGGCGATGAATTATCATTGGACGGGTGAGGAGAAATGGGCTTCGCGCGCGCGCGAAGCGCTTCTTTATTTCAATGAAATTTATACCGGCTGTTATTTGAATCCAGGCGAACATTATACGGCGGAGGCGTTTTTCCGGGCTTGGGACTTAATTGAGGAAGCGCCGGTGTTTTCCGAGAGCGAGCGCCAAACTATCGCCCGGCGCATGCTGGAAACTTTTTGGCGCTGGAATTACGGTGGCTCCGGTGGAAGCGGCGGCGGAATTGGCCACCTTGGCAATGCGCATGGCACGATGATAGCGATGTCGCAGTGGGCTGCGCTGCGTTATGTGCAGCGCGCATTCTGGGATGATGCCGGTTTGTTGAAAAAACTGGCTGTGCCGGAAAAAGTGCTCCGCAGCTATTATCAGGCCGCTTTTGGCGGTTACCTTGATGATGGCAGCGGCATACCCAGTTTTCAATCGTTTGTGCGTTGGAGCGCGATGGAACAAGAACCTGCTTATTTGGAGTCCGATTACGCGCGACAGGGATTGCTTTACGCAACGGTTTATTATGATTCGCTCGGATTTGCGCCCGGAATCGGCACGTATGGCGATGCGCGGCCGGGCGCCATGCGCAGCCGCGCCAGTTATTGGTGCGAGGCTTACCTCTTCCGGTTGGCGGCATTCATTTACGGGGATGCAGAACTGGCTTTTCTCGGCAATCTTTTTTCCGGATACGGGCCGGTTGATGTGTGGCCGGTGATGTATCTTTCGCGCTATGGCGCGGGCAGCTATCCGCCGTTGCCCGGAATGGCAGTCAAACCGCCAGTCTTGGCTGGGGGGTTGAGTGTTGTTCCGTTTGACCAGCGCCGCTACCGTCTCTGGAATATAGGCGCGCCGACGCGCGGTGTGCCGCTCGATCAACGTATGCCGATTTTGGAGTGTATGTTTGATAAAGTTTGTTTCCGGAGCGGCTATGAACAAGAGGATCAATATCTATTGCTCCAGGGTATTTTATCCGGGAGCCGGGACGCAAATACGATTGCCCGTTATACTGATCGGGGTGAAATATGGTTGACGCATAATTCCGGGCAGGAGGGCCATTTTGTCCGGAACGGGATATTTATCAGCGATGGCTTGAACGATCGGCAAATACAAAGCGGTTGTCGGCTTGATGCAGCCGGGCGTTTTGATGATTTGAGCATGATCAGTAGTACATTGCTGGATTTCTACGAATCCAACTGGCAGCGTGTTGTTTTTTGGAAACCCAAAAATTGGTTCGTTGTTTTCGACAGGGCAATTTTATCCAAGGCTGGTCAATATTCGGTGCAGTCCATTTGGCGTTTGCCTTCCGTGCCCGGAGTTTGGGATGCTGATGCGCAATGTTTGGCAGTTTCGCAAAACGGCAAAATTTTTTCCATTCAAGGCGGAGAGAAATTGCCGGCCAGCGCCCAATTTGAGATGCCGGAAGGCGGAATGCCGGATGTTTACGAAAACCCTTTTGTTTTGCGACAATATAAATCCGGCTTTTATGCGGCGCGCCGGATTCTGGATTTTCAAAATCTTTTGACTGTTGCCGATGGGACGAAAGCTTTGGCCTATAAGCTGATGCGTATTAATGATTCCGCAGGGTTAGTGCAGAGTGCTGATGGCGAAATTTGTTTGTTCGGGGTTGGCGGGCCGGGGACTGGTGTTTTGGGGTTGGATGCCGATGGCGGTGTTTTTGTGCTTACGCCTGACGCAATTTATCTGGCTGGTGTGCGGATGCTGCGTTTGGATGGCGAAAGTGTTTTGGATGCGCCGCGTCCGGTTTCCGTGCGCATAGATTTGAAGACTGGTGTGATCAAGGCGGGGTATGATCAGGAGCAATTGCGCGAGGCGGCTTCCACCTGGAAGTTAAAAGCGCAAAACGTGTCTGTTTCCGGCTGGCCGAAGGAAAAAGTGACGAAAATTGCCAAGACTCTTCAGGATCGTTTGACACAGACTGTGGATGGATTTAATTTTGACGCTAACCGCTTAACGCTCGACGCTCAACGCGCTTCTGGGGGAGCGGGGAGAGTTGAGCGTGAAGCGATGGTAAAGAAGGAACAGGGAGATGGTTTGTTGTCTCTCAGGATGGTTTGGGAGAGCAGTGAGGCCGGGTTGCGGGGTAAACCGCCGGAGGGCTT
>CAZMFH010000233.1:0-4017 GCA_964565485.1 uncultured Verrucomicrobiota bacterium
CTTCCGCAGGCTGATCGCTCACTTCCACCAGAACCGCGCCGCCAACACCTGTATATGATCGCACACCGACATCCACCGTATAACCCGTCTTCTCGCCTTCCAACTCATAGGCGCCTACTTCCATCTTCTCCAAATCAACCAGCAATGGCTCTTTGAATACCGCCCCGCTGAATCCGCCAATCAAACCAAACACCGAGGGCTCGTTATAACTCTTCGCCACCGGACGCCATGTGCTCCCGACCCGTTCATCCTTCAAAAACGCGCCATACGGATCCAACTCGATCAAACGCTCGTTCCGGCAGACATTGATCCGCACCCGCCCCGGATCGCCATAAGACGCTATCAAAAATAACGGTATCGCCAGTTCCGCCGTCCACCCAACTTCATCACGCCCAGTCGCCGAACGCCACGGCAGGCTCCAAAACACATCCCGCTTGCCGCCAACATGCCGACGCTCAGCCTGCACATTCGCAAAGCTCAGCATAAACTGGAAATACTCCTTGCCGTCCGTGCCGGGATCGAAGAACACCTCGACCGAATCGTCGCGCGCCACCATCTGATTCTCGCGTGTCGCAATCGGCGTCATTGTCCGCATCGTCTTGTTCCGGCACCGAAACCCAAAATAGAGCCAGGTATCATCCCGCAGCACCAGACATTCTGTAGAGTCCGTTGTCATTCCCTTGCCGAGAACCGTAAATGCGCCGAGCGCCACAGCCTTGCCCCAGTCCGCATCATCCAGCTTACCGTCCAGAACCGGCGGGGCTCCACAAAACGGCACATTTACCGGTGACAATTCCGATGCCCAACCGGAAACACAAACCAAAAATCCCAGCGCTCCCGGCAACCAGCATTTCACCAATAATCGTTGCATCAACATAATTAACCGCCTTCCTTGAGTGAGTTTTTAATTTTGCTCTTCTGATTCTCGTTGAACTATTCAGGTGTAAGCCAGCCGAAATCTGTGGCCGGATTGTGCGAACCATATATCAAGCGCCCCGGCAAAGGTTTTGGCGCGACCCAGGCCATCAGCCCTTGTTGTTTGCCGGTCAACATACAAGCATATACAACGTTCAAGCGAATTGGCCGCAGCCGGCTGGGAACGAAATTTAAATCAGCCAGCGGAATCTGAAGCACTGCCCACCATTCGTCTGTTCCACATTGAACATGATATTGCCAGTTTTTGGTTTGGGCGGATTGGTTGGCTGCCGCACCCTTGCTGTTAGGGCGTAAGGCAAAACCAAGCGGCGGCCAAAGGCGCTGCGGCTCAAACGATATCGAAACAACATGCTTATGCGCCGCATCACGTAAAGCGTTCCGATTGGCTCGGCAGATTGCGCCCAGATAAAGATGTGTGCGGCTATAGCCAAGCTTGACAACACAGCCGGGGAATTTTGATCGCGCAGCGCGGACAAGCGGCGTAAATCCATAGGGACCCCTCTGACCGGCAGGCAATGTTTGGCCCGGAACAAGACAGGCATTCATTGCCAAAACCGGCAGGGCATCCCAGACGCCACCTTTTGGTTTTTGCTGTAATGCCGGCGCTTTGGCCATGCGTTTGCAAAGATAAACCGCGCCCTGCGGTTTAGCGCCGGTATATTCCGGGAACAAAACTTCGCCATGCCGCAATTTTTGTTTTACACTCGGAAAATCATTTTTCAACAAACCCTGTAACTGACGCATGCGCCATTGCAGGCGCGCCGGATAATATTTGTAGCCTTCGGCTTCCGAATGAAAACCAAGCCGCGCATCGCGCTTTGCCAGGGCAAGCAATGCGCGCGAGTTTGTCAGTTCTTCGCGCGCAATCGCGCTCATTCTGGATAACAATCCCAAACGCCTGCGCAGCGACAAATTTTGCGATGCAAACAGCTTTTCGCGCAAAGCATAAAACAACAAAATATTATAGCCACTCCGGAATTGGAGATCAAGCGCCTGCGCCACTCCGATATCGCGCTTTTGCTCCAAGCTGCGCTTTTGATCGCGCAATAACGGCGTCAACAAACGCGTGCCGCGCCGCCAGTTGTCGCTCATGCGCTTGCAAAGCAATAAAATTTCCGGCCATGTATGCGAAGTGCCGATCGCTTCCCCAACCCGGTCGCCGCTGGGCGGATAGCAAATCTGCCAGGTTGGCGAAAGAACGGCATTGGCCGGTTGCAAATGCAGCGGCCAGACGGGACCATCATGCATCGGCCCATAATAACCAAACAAAGCGGTATGCGGATACTGTTCATAGCCGCGCCGGAAAAAATGCCACGCGCGCGCCACAACAGGCGCATGCGCAGCCCAATAGCGGCGCGCCAGTTGCGTAAGAAATTCCTTTTCGCCGCGCGGGAAGGGCGCAAAAGAAAGCTCGCTGGCCGCTTTATTCATGAGGGAAGGATAGTTGCCGAAATACCAGCACAACATGGCGCCACTGACACCCAGCTTGTGTATGGCTTGATATTTCGTGTGTAAAATGCCCGGCACCGGCACATAAGGCACACTGGCAACTTCATGGCTGCAGGCAACCTGCAGCTTGGCAAACATGCGCGTGCCGTTCTGCCGCGCGCGCCGCGCGCAATCCCGAAAAATCTGGCTCGGACCAGCATACGAAAGCCAGTAATCGCCCAGCCGCCGCCAACGTCCCAACTGCCTGGCCCAACCGTAAGATTCAAAATTATGCTGTAAAATCACGCCCGGCGGCAAATGTCCGGCAGCTTCAACCGTTTGCTCGAGTCCCCAGGATGAGCCTTGTGTATAAGGCCATGCAATCAATTCCGCCTCCGGCGCAGCCGCATGCATCCCGCGCTCCAGAGCGCTTAACACATCGCCTAAAATCTGCCAGGCTTTCCGTCCGGCGCAATGCGAACAATTTAATAAACCCGCCTGCACTGCGCCGCTTGACGCGCAATGCGTGAATCTTTCGCCAACCGGTATGTCAATCATGCCGCCCAAGCCCTTGACGCGTGTAAAAAGCGTCCGGGTGGCTTCCTCAAGATAAGCGCGCCCCCGACGCGTACTCGGACAAAACGCCGCATGCGTGGAAGTGCGATGTCCGCCCAGTTCCGGATGCGCAGCCAGGATCGGACCATCCAAGACCAATGCCGCCGGTTCAATGCAAAAAACATAAATCCTGATTCCATAACGCAAACAGCGTTCCACCGTCGCCTGTAATTTCTGTAACCGCCGTTCGGCATCAACGCCATATTCCGGAATAATTTTGGACGGCACCGTATCCGCAAATTTAATGGTCAGCCAGAGCCCGTTAATCCCGTCATGCGCCAGACGATTCAAATATTCGCTTGGATAATAATCCACATCATCCGCCAGCTCATCCCGGCATTTCGGCGGGCGATTGATTGGCCCGAAGAAACAACGTGAAATACGCGTCCGCACAACCGGTCGGCGTTTGACGCGCAGCTTCGCCAAAAAAGGTCCGCCCGCGCCCAAGATAGCGTCTTCCAGAAAAACAAGGCCGCGCCGAATTCCTTCCGTATCGCCGGCCATAATCCGGCATCCGGCATGATCGGCAACAAGACGGTAAGTTTCCCGTAAACCGGTCGGCTCAAGGAGTGTGCGAACAGGATACAATCCGGACGGAATACCGGCCGAACGCAAAAAAGCGCGGAAATCAGCATAGGCCGTCTCAAGCGCTCCGGTCGGATCGGGAAAATCTTTAATTACCTGAACACCGGCGCGCAGGTCGCATTCTCCGCGCCGTGGAGCGGAGCGTTCCCATTTAATGCATTCGGAATGCATGGGCGCTTTGAGCGCGGTGATAAACCGCCAGGCGCTTTCCGGCGGCTGGGGTGGGGGTAATTTTTGGTTCATCGGAAGTTTGGCGGCTTGATTTTTCACAATATTCTGAAGATTTTCAACCCGGCTTTTGCTTAGCAAGAGTGCTGCAGATTTAAGGCACGGAGGTCGACGCTGTAGCAAGTATCTACCGCAAGACCTTCGCAACGCAGAAGATGCAGCACTATTAAAACCTGAATCCGTGATGGGCTTTGCCCATCACGCATATTTTTTGTCCAGAACTCA
>CAZMFH010000234.1:0-4000 GCA_964565485.1 uncultured Verrucomicrobiota bacterium
GGATTGCGCCAGCAATTTTTTCTTCAGCGCCGGATAAACATCGCGTCCGTGATGGGTAATGCCAAGCAGCCAGACGCAATGATTGGGGCCGGCAATGGTTACCTGCAATTCTTCCGGGTTGACTCCCAGCGTTTTGGCAAAATACTGAACGCCGGCAGCCACATTGTGGCAATAACCGATTGCGCGAATGCGGCTGTATTTGGAGACCGCGCGGCAGATTACCGCCATCGGATTGGAATGATTCAACAAGACGGCATCCGGACAATACTTTTCCATTTGCCGCGCAATATTTGTAAAAATAGGCACTATGCGCAAAGCTTGCGACAGACCGGAAGGCCCGACGGTGTCTCCGGTAGTCTGGATGATCCCCAATTCGGCCACGGCATCAGAATCGGCCTTATGCCAGGCGGCATCCGGCCCGTGGACCCCGATGGAAGCAACGGCAAAACCGGCGCCGTCGAGAGCCTCGCCAAGTTCGCGCGCGGAACTGATAGCCAGATTGGCGCCCGTCTTCTCAAGAATTCGCAAGCCAACACGCCGCATCAATTCAACACGCCGCCGGTTAATATCATAGAGAACAACTTGCGCCCCGGTTAATTCCGGAGTCAACGCTATTTCCCTGATAACGCTTTCAAAATACAAACTGCCGCCGCCCAACAAAACGATTTTCAGTTTTCGACTAGTCATTTATTTCTCCCTGCCATTGTTTATCTGGAAACAATACGGATAAAACCACGTTTACCAACCTGAAGCACATCCCCCTCTTGCGGCGGCAGAGCAACAGAACAATCCGTTATTTTCTGCCCGGCAAATTTCACGGCCCCCTGCTGGATCAAACGGCGCGCGGCGCCATTGCTTTCAGCCAGCCCGGAGCGAACAAGCAAGGCAACAATCCATATTTTACCGTTTTCCCGTTCTCCTTCCGGAATAATCACAGACGGTATATTGTCCGGCAACTGATTTGCGGAAAAAACGCGCGCAAACTCAGCCGAGGCCGCCGACGCGGCCTCGCGGCCATGAAAGCGCGCGACAACAGCGCACGCCAATTCATCCTTAAGCTGGCGCGGATGGCGCTTGCCATGCGCCATTTCCTGTTCCCAACCCCGAATTTCCTCCTCCGTTCGTCCGGTCAGCAGCATGAAATAACGCCCCATCAACTCATCAGGCAACGACATCATTTTGCCGAACATCTCGCGCGGCGGTTCGGCAATGCCGACATAATTGCCCAAGCTCTTGCTCATTTTGCGCGAACCGTCAAGTCCTTCAAGCAAAGGCAGGGTCAAAACAACCTGCTGCTCAACGCCAAAAGCTTTTTGCAAATCACGCCCCACCAAAAGGTTAAAAAGCTGATCCGTGCCGCCGATTTCAACATCAGCCTGAACTTTGACAGAATCATACCCCTGAATAACCGGATATAGAAATTCCACCAATGAAATGGGCTGGTTGTCGCGAAAACGCTTCTGAAAATCATCGCGCGCCAGCATTTGCGCCACGGTAACATGCGCGGAAAGCCGGAGCACATCGGCAAAGGATAACGGCGCGCACCATTCTGAATTAAAGCGAATTTCGGTACGTGCAGGATCCAGCACCTTGAAAACCTGCTCGCGATAAGTTTGGGCATTGGCGGAAATTTGTTCGGGTGTCATTGGCCGGCGCGTTTCCGAACGTCCGGAAGGATCCCCGATCATGCCGGTAAAATCGCCGATAATAAAAACAACCGTATGCCCAAATTCCTGAAACTGGCGCAGTTTGTTCAAACCCACCACATGGCCGAGATGCATATCCGGCGCCGACGGATCGGCACCGTATTTGACACGCAAAGGCCGCTTGGCGGCGGCGGCGCATGCCAGTTTGCGGCGCAATTCATCCCGCGAAACCAAATCAACACTATGCGCCGCCAAAACGGCCAACTGCTTTTCAAGCGCGGTATTCACGTATGCCGGTTATGCGCAAGCCCGACCAAGATCAGGCCTGTTCCTGTGCATTATTCTGGGCAGCCTGCGCGGAATCTTTCTTTTCGCCGGGCCGCCATTCCTGTGCCTGACCATCGGCTTTGCCGACATTAAAAGCTTCATCAAAAGCCCCCGCCAGATCAACAAGATCCTCGCCCGGCTTGAGACCGGTCAGCATGTCTTCCTGAACCACAAAGTCCTCGTCGGATAAAGATGCCGCCTTGATGCTCAGCCCAATACGCCGTTCAATCGAATCAATCTTGACGACACGGGCCTGGACTTCCTGGCCAACCTTGAGCACATCACGCACCTTCTCGATATGCTGCTCGCCGATTTGCGAGATATGCACCAATCCGTCAATACCCTCTTCCAGGCTTACAAAAGCGCCAAAAGTCGCCAACTTGGAAACTTTGCCGGAAACCATCTGGCCAACCTTGAAACGATCGGAAATTGTGGACCATGGATCGGTCTGCGCCTGTTTCAGCCCCAGACTGATCCGCTGATTTTCCGGATCAACCTCCAAAATCACCACATCAACGGTATCGTTCTTTTTGAGCATCTCGGATGGATGATTGATTTTACGCGTCCAGGACATATCGGAAACATGAATCATGCCGTCAATGCCCTCCTGTAGTTCCACAAACGCGCCATAGGAGGTGAAATTACGCACAATCCCTTTGACATGGGCGCCCACCGGAAACTGCTCGCGCACGGTATCCCAGGGATTCGCCGTGGTTTGGCGTATCCCCAGCGAAATCTTCTGTTCGGCGCGATTGATATTCAAAACAACAGCATCAACCTCCTGCCCCAGTGAAAGCACATCGGAAGCGCGCCCAACACGCTGAATCCAGGAAATCTCGGAAACGTGCACCAATCCCTCAACCCCTTCTTCAATTTCCACAAAAGCGCCATAGGGCACAAGATTAACCACACGCCCATGCACACGGCTGTTCACCGGATATTTCTGCTCGATCGAATCCCATGGATTGGGGGTTTTTTGCTTGAGCCCCAATGACACCCGGTCTTTTTCATAATCAATATCCATGATCATGACCTCGACCGTCTCGCCAACTTTCAAGATTTTGGAAGGATGGCTGACACGCCCCCAACTCATATCGGTGATATGCAATAACCCGTCCAACCCACCCAAATCAATAAAAGCGCCGAAATCGGTGATGTTTTTAACCATGCCGGCGCGAATCTGACCAATACTGATTTCGGTCAGCAGCTGCTTGCGTTTGTCGCGGCGGCGCTGTTCGATCAATTCGCGGCGCGAAAGCACGATGTTGCGGCGCTCGCGGTCAATCTTCATCACCTTGAATTCGAAGCGTTTGCCAAGATAATCATCCAAATTGCGCACCGGCGCAACATCCAGTTGGGAACCCGGCAAAAAGCCCTTAACACCACTGACATCCACAATCAATCCGCCCTTGACGCGGCTCTTGATCTCGCCTTCAATCACATTGCCTTCTTCGCTGGTGGAAAGCACATTGTCCCACATGCGCTGCTGCTCGGCCTTGATTTTGCTCAGGATGATGTTGCCGTCTTCATCCTCGATCTGTTCCAAAACAACTTCCACCGGATCGCCGGGCTTCAAGGTTTCAAGATCGCGGAACTCCTCACCGGAGATCAAACCCTCCGACTTGTAACCGATATCAACAAGCACTTCGCTGTTGCGAACTTCCACAATTTTTCCCTGAACGATTGAACCTTCCTTGAAGTTCTTCAGGGTGTCCTCATACATTTTGGACATGGCAGCCCGCTTGTCGTCGCCGAACTGTTGCAGGTCAAAATCTTTGCGCGCTTTACGTTTGGTCTCTTGTTCCATATTTGTTTTGTTATACTTTTACGGGCATTTGGTTATAAAACCACAAAATCGGAAACAGCCCTTTCGTTTCCGATCGCAACGACACATTCCAGGCGCTTTTTCAAATGCCTGCTTTAAAATCGGCCGCCTTGTCTTTTCTGCGGTGTTTTACGCAAAATGTTCATTTATGAATATATTCCGCCAAATAGCAAGCACATTTTTAAATAAAATCAAACTATGG
>CAZMFH010000235.1:0-3949 GCA_964565485.1 uncultured Verrucomicrobiota bacterium
GGGGGAATGACGACACCTGACCATTTTCCTGGAGGGCCGCCTTCCACGGCGGCCGAAATTGATCGGGGTGGAACCCGACCCTCCATGCGAGACGAACCTTCTGGAGGGCCGCCTTCCACGGCGGCCCAGAGTGGCTTGGGTGGAACCAAGCCCTCCAGAAAACGTCCGGCGCATCCGCCGGTGATTGAGGCTTTCAATCGTTCGATCATTGTCTTTGTGACGGTTTGCACAAAGAACCGACAGCCCGTTCTTGCGTGCGGGCAAATGCACGAATGGCTGCGCCAGGCGTGGAGCCTGGCGGGGCACTGGAAAGTGGGGTGCTATGTCGTCATGCCGGATCACATCCACCTTTTCTGTGCGCCGGGAACATATCCGCCCACAGTGGTGAAGATATGGGTGGAGTATTGGAAGGGGATGATTGCCCGGGCAGCGCAAGGATATGGGACATTGACTGAATTTGGCGCGGGTGGAACCGCGCCCTCCAATGTGAACGGCCGGGATGGAATCCGGCACTCCACGCCTGACAATCCCTCTGGAGTGCCGCCTTCCACGGCGGCCACAATCGGCACATCGCGCATCCCCGACGCGGGTGAAACCGCGCCCTCTATTCCGTACGCGTCCCCCAATTGGCCGGATCCGCTTTGGCAACAGGATTGCTGGGACACACAACTGCGACGCGGTGAAAGCTACGGTGAGAAGTGGGAGTATGTGCGCGGCAATCCGGTGCGTGCCGGTTTGTGCCGAGATATGGAGGGTTGGCCCTTTCAGGGAGAAATCCAGATGCTGAGGTGGCATGATTGAAGATTGGCAGAGACAACGCTTATCCGGACATTTTGTCCGAGTAGGAAATGTGCTGCAATCAGGCTTTTTTGGTTTCCGGTGCTGTTTGGGCTGGATTTCTCAAGAACAACGGACAACGATAGCGAATCAGGCTGTTTTTGCCGGGTTAGTGTCAGGAGGAACATGAAAACGATAAAAGACATGCCAGAACACAGCCGTCCGCGCGAGAAGCTGCGGGAACGGGGCGCTTGTGCCCTGACCGATGAGGAACTTGTTGCCGCGATTATCGGCATGGGCACGGCGGGTGTGGATGTGCGCACCATCGCCCGGCAGGTGGCCGGTCTGATTCGGGAACACAAGACTGGTCTTACGTTGGACCATCTGCTGAATGTCCCCGGAGTTGGTCTTGCGAAGGCCGGGCAAATCCTTTCCGCCTTTGAACTCGCCCGCCGCTACCTCATCAAGGACACCGTCAAGATCACAACGGCGGAGGACGTTCTTCCGCTTTTGAGTGAAATTGCCGGGAAACCACAGGAACATTTTTTCTGTATTTCGCTTAATGGCGCAAACGAAGTAATTGAAAAACGGATTGTAACCATCGGTCTGCTGGATCAAAGCCAGGTCCATCCGCGCGAAGTTTTTGCCGATGTCATTGCCGACCGCGCTGCTGCTGTCATCTTTGCGCATAATCATCCGTCCGGCAATATTCAGCCCAGCGACGCTGATCGTACTGTTCAAGAGCAACTGACCAAAGCCGCCAATATTCTCGGCATCCGCGTTCTTGACCACATTATTATTGCGAAGACCGGTTATTACAGCTTTCAGGCGGCCGGCTTGATTTAACAAGCAAATTATCTGCCGTAATGGATGGTAAACAACCCAAAGTATTCGTCTTCGTAGCAGCTTGAATCGCATAAGCGCGTGAAATCGGGCGCCAGGATTTGTTCGAAGAGATCCAGCCATTGGGAGCGCAGCATGTGATAGTCGTTGCGTTCTCCGCGCGGCTGGGTGAGCAGCGAGACTGTTTCCGTCATCAGAAAGCGGTCCACGCAATTCTGGGCGACTTCCACCGGAGCGTCATGTTGAAAAGCGAAATCAATCATTCTGGCGTATGATTGATAGATGGAAAGCGCCAGTTCCGGCGTCTGTAATTCCGGCAAATCATTGTTGGCGTCAAGCTCAAACAAAATCAGATTATCCAGATGCGGTTTTAATTCCCGCAAATATTTCATTTTGCTGGCGTATGGCATGTGATGATACGAAAGCGAGCAGAGCGCCATGTCATAATGGCCGTCAATCTGCGCGGCGGTTGCTTCGATTTTACCCTGAATGGCGCGGATTGGTGTTTGCGGCAAGGCCTGGCGCAATGTGTCCTGCGCCAGGTTCAGCATGCCCGCAGAGGGGTCAATCAAAAGCACTTCGCCGATGGCATTGATTTTGCCGGTCTCAAGCAAATGTCGCAACAGCGCTGCCGTCAGGCTGCCGTCTCCACAGCCGATATCCAGCATGCGGAACGGATGCTTGCAATCGGGGAACGTGTGGCCGCATTGCGCCAGCAAGCGGCGGCGCGCTTCCTTGATGATCGGAACAGTGGTGTAATGCACATAAGGGCGTGGATCGGCAAAAACCACTTCCGGCATGATCAAACGGCCATGCTGACGCTCAAGGAAGCCGGCCAGAAAAGTGTTCAGAAACAAACTGTCTTCCTCAATCATGGCGCCGGCATTGATCCAGTTGCGCCCCAGTTCGTTTTTCCCTTTGGCGGCGAGCAGGGCGCCGGCGTAAAAATAAAAAATCGGGCGTAAATTGGCGCGCCCGGCATAGGGCGTTTGTTCGGGTGTCAGATGACGCGCAAAAATTTCATTAGCCTGTTCCTGCCATTGTGTTTTTTCGGTTTTTGATAAAAACAACATGCTTATTGCCCTCCGGTTTTTCTGCAATACAAAGTTATGGCTTGCCGCCAATATATAATGTTTGCAGCGTTCAACAAAGCATTTTGTGGACAAAATAAAACGTATGGTGTAGGGTGTCTTGTGTTTTTTTAGAAAGCGGGACAAGGCGCGATATGAATATTCTGCTTATTTATCCTGAATTTCCGGATACCTTCTGGAGTTTCAAGCATGCGCTGGCTTTTGTCGGCAAGCGCGCGACGCTGCCGCCGCTTGGACTTCTGACCGTTGCCGCGCTCCTGCCGGAAGGTTGGTCGAAGCGGTTGGTTGACACCAATGTGAGCAAGTTGACGCAAAACGATCTTGATTGGGCCGACTTCGCCTTTATCAGCGCCATGGGTGTGCAGCGCAATTCGGCTTTGCGGATCATGCGCCAGTGCCGTGCCGCCGGTGTGCCGATTGTGGCGGGCGGACCGTTGTTTCAAAGCGAGCAAGAGCATGTGGACGAGGCGGATTACTTTATTCTGAATGAGGCCGAATTGACCTTGCCGCCTTTTTTGGCGGATCTGGCGCAGGGTCAGCCAAAACACATTTATACTACCGAAAAATTTGCGGATATGCGGCATACGCCGGCGCCGGACTGGAAGCTTTTGAACATGCAACGGTATGCCTGCATGAGCGTTCAGTTTTCGCGCGGTTGTCCGTTTAACTGCGATTTTTGCAATGTTACCGCATTGCTCGGGCGCCGGATGCGCACAAAATCTGCGGCTCAAATCATTGCTGAGCTGGATGGTCTGTTCAAGCTTGGCTGGCGCCAGGAGATTTTTTTCGTGGACGACAATTTTATCGGCAACAAGGCGTTTTTAAAAACGGATTTGTTGCCGGCCCTGATTGCCTGGCGAAAGGACAAGCCTGGCATTTCTTTCTTTACCGAAGCATCCATTAATCTGGCTGATGATCGGGATCTGATGCAGCTGATGGTGTCCGCCGGGTTTCGCCGTGTTTTTATCGGCATTGAAACGCCGGACGAAGCCAGTTTGGCCGAATGCAGCAAACATCAAAACCAGAACCGTAATCTCTTGGAAGATATCAAGCTCATTCAGCGTATGGGGCTTGAAGTGCAAGGCGGGTTTATTGTCGGATTTGATCATGACCACCCTTCGATCTTTCAGCGGCAGATTGAATTCATTCAAAAAAGCGGGATTGTAACCGCAATGGTTGGCTTGTTGCAGGCGCCGCCGGGAACGCGGCTCTACGAGCGGATGAAGGGCGAGAACCGC
>CAZMFH010000236.1:0-3722 GCA_964565485.1 uncultured Verrucomicrobiota bacterium
GGGAGCTGGCTGAGTGGGCTCCTATACTTTGCGAGGAATACGAGGTCGAACGTGATCTTGTCAAAATTGTAAACGTAGATATGTTTGATCGCGTTATTACGACTTTCCCTGAGAAGGTGTCCGCTAAAGCAGAAAGGCGCCTGCACAAAATGGGCGTTGAGGTTATGCTGAATACGTCAGTGTTATCCGTCGGCGAGGACTATGTTGAAATAAAACAAAAGCGAAGCGATGGTGAATTCGATAAATACACCAAAAAAGAGAGAGTAAAATTGGAAAAAGAATTAGAGAAATTAGAAGAAAAATTTGGAGGATTAGTCAATATGCATAAAAAACCAATAAATCAGCCTGCTGCTTTCAAAACGTGCAGCACTTGCGGTTATGTCTGGTTAACCTGGCAAAATTTTCTGGATGATCCGGAGCTTGTTTTGCTGGGCTATCAGGTTGATTTTGACAAACTGGAAACCGGTTTGTTTCTTTTTAATCATGTGCGCGCAAATTGTGGGACGACGCTTTCCCTCAAGGTTGCGGAATTCAGACATTTATATAATGGTCCGGTTTTTCGTGAACGTCTTACCGGCAGCGCCGGTTGTTTGGGGTACTGTTTGAAGCGCGATGTATTTAAAGTGTGTCCTAACCAATGTGAGTGCGCTTATGTCCGCGAAATCCTTAACATCATCAGCCATTGGCCAAAGCAAAAATAAAGCTTGTGCGCGGTTGGCCGTCTTGTTGGCGCTTTTTAATTGCTTGGGTGGCTTGATTCCAGCATTGGCTGCCGATGATCCTTTTGGCTTTGAACTTGCCTGGCGGATGGAATCGGATGATTCTTCCATACTGACAATTATAGCTTCCATTCCGGCAAATCACCTTGTTTATGCCGAGACTTTTGCCGTCGAAGCGCCGTCAAACCTGACCATGCAGTTGTTGTCTGCGCCTGAACCGGTTGAGAAGCCGGATGTTTTCAGCGGTGAAACCAAGGCGGTTTTTAGTCGTGATTTTCAGGCTGTTTATCATGTGCTCGGCAAAGTCGAGCCGCCGCTTGAGATCACCGTGCGCTACATGGGGTGTAGCGGCGAAGTTTGTTTTATGCCGGTTGCTCGCAAATTTGCGTTGTTTCCGCAAAAAACGGAGGCCGGCCTGCCGGCGGTTGCGGAAGAGTTTGCCGTTGCGTCCGCGCCGCTGTTCGGTTTTGTGGTTGTCGCCCGGGGGATCGGCTATATGTCCGCTTCAGATTTCCTCCGGTTTTTGAATGGCGCATTTGCGCCGACGGCTGAAACTGCCGCGCCGCTTTGGCCGGGCTCATGGTTGTTTTTATTGGGCGCTGTTTTGCTGGGCGGGCTGATGCTCAATTTCACGCCGTGTGTTTTGCCGATGATTCCCGTTAATATCGCCATTATTGGCGCCGGTTCGTCCGGGTTATCGGTTCGCCGTCGGTTCGTTTTGGGCGCCTGGTATGGCGCGGGAATCGCCGCGGCTTATGGTGTGCTGGGGTTGCCGGTTGTTTTGGGCGGCGCTACATTTGGCGTTTTGAACGCATCGCCTGTCTTTAACTTTGCCGTGGCGGTTTTATTCGCAGTTCTGGCGTTGGCCATGTTTGGTGTGTTCCAAATTGATTTTTCCCGCTGGCAGGGGCGTTTGGGCAGCGTGGCGCGCGGCGGCGGGATTTTCATGTTGTTTGGTTTGGGCGCGCTGGCGGCTTTGCTGGCCGGCGCATGCGTGGCGCCGGTTGTGCTCTCGGTTTTGCTGCTGGCGGCGGATTTGTTTGCCAAAGGCCGGTGGTTAGGTTTGCTTTTGCCGTTTGGGTTGGGGGTGGGCATGGCTTTGCCATGGCCTTTTGCTGCGGCCGGCCTGGCAATGTTGCCCAAACCGGGCGCATGGATGATGCGTGTGAAAATAGGGTTCGGCGTATTGATCCTGGGTTTAAGCGTTTATTATTTTTATTTGGGATTAACCATAGGCCGGATCGGATCCGGATCGGAGCATGATGACTGGCTGACCGATATCCCTGCCGCCTTGGCGCTGGCTGAACGCGAGCAGAAACCGGTTTTACTCGATTTTTACGCCAGTTGGTGCAAGCGCTGCCATGCCATGGATGTTGGACCATTGCGGGATGAGCGTGTCCGCAAAAATCTTGAGCGCTTCGTGAAAGTAAAATTCCAGGCCGAGCAGCCCGATCGCGAGCCGGCGCGGACGGTATTGAAAGAATATGATGTGCGCGGCTTTCCGACTTATCTGATTTTGCAAAAACAAGGCGCTGATGGAGACCGTGAAAAAACGGATTAAAAAGCATGCCTGCCGCGATTGCCGCATGTGCCAGTGGTGTTCGGAAACGCGTTGCGCTGTTTGCCGCGCCGGGCGGCGCGGATCAGCAAGCGGAGTTGCCTCACGCACGGATAAGCCGTGCCGCGCGCGGGCGCAGCCGTCTTCTGTTATTTGATGTTGCGGGGCGTTACGGTGAAGAGCCCGGTGGTGATTGTCCAGGCGTCTGCGGTCGGCATGCGTTTGAGTTCATGGCCGGAGCCCCATGAATCGGAGTAAAGTATTTCGGAGGTCTGGCGATTATAGCCGATGATGATGCGCATGTGCCCGCCGCCGGCCTGGGGCAGGGCCGGTTGTTCCTTGACGACGCCAAGCATCACGCTCCATAAAAGCGGCACGCCCAGATTGATGTTTTCTTCCACCTGTGCGGCAAAGCGCCGCATGTCAACCGCGCGTTCCGTACGGATGGTTTTCAGGCGCGCGGCATCCATTTGCTTATAAATCGAGGCCAGATCAATTGTTTGGCCGTGTGTGATTTCCTTTTGTTTGGCGCTTTTGGCGGCGCGGTTGTAATCTTCCAGCAAACGCAGGAAATTTTTTACGTCCAGATCCTGCAGAATGCGAAAATTCATTTTGGACCAATTTGCGATGCGGCGCGCCGCTTCGGTGAGGTTGTCGCGCGAAGTTCCGCCTTTGGCGGCGCTGCCGGCGATTTGGGCAAATTGATGCTGATCGAAATCTATGTTGTAATAGCGCATGATGCGCTCCATAACTGCGGCCGCGCAATAACCTTTCTGACCCTGATCAACCATGGGCAGGTTGGGCAGGAAGATATCGCCATTATCTGCGCGGCGGATGCGCTCGCGCAGATCATACGCGGTAATAATCTGTTCCCTGGTTTTGGTTGCTTCCGCCGGAGTCAGCCGCAGCCTGATATATTCGGCGCGAAAAACGGAACGATTCCCTTCGGCGCGCACCCGGCTGGAACTCCATTCGAGCATGGCCTGGGTGGGAGGGCGAACCCAGATTCTGTTATAAGAGCGCGTATTGGCGGCGCCGCGTATTTCGCGCGCCGGCAAGGTCTGTTTGCCGGCCCATTCCGTCAGGGAGTTTTCCAGCGCGGCGATTAGTTGGTCAAAAGCTTCGGCGGATATTTCTCCGGCATCGCCGCGATTATAAAAGGAGCAAACTATTTGCTGCGCCTGATTGTTGGAGAATTGCGCCAGGAGTTCCCATATGCGACGCCCCTGATAGGCAAGCGTGGGCAGAACGGAACGCGCGGTGGCATCTTTTTTTGTCCAAACCAGGCCGAGTGGTTTGAAGTGTTCCATAAATTCCGCTGTTGTCATGGACCAGAGCGCTGGCGTTTGCAAGAGCAGCGCGGCGTCTGGCGTTTCTGGTTGCTGGGCGCATAAAGCGGAGATTGCCGCCGCGCAGGCGCATATGGCTGCTGTAAGTTTAAACCT
>CAZMFH010000236.1:3732-3930 GCA_964565485.1 uncultured Verrucomicrobiota bacterium
TGCCGGGGGTTTTTTTGTTCATAACTGGTTTGTTTAACAAGTTTAACTGTCAACAAGAACTGCTTTCTACGGCAAGCATAGCATTTTGCATCGCTTTTGCAATACCAGGGCAACAGGGCTGCATCATGCTCGGCGGCTCGCCCGGAGGTTTCGCCACGCCAAAGACAAATTTGGCCGCAATGGCGGGGCGAGGTGTCC
>CAZMFH010000237.1:0-3115 GCA_964565485.1 uncultured Verrucomicrobiota bacterium
CAGCAGATGTGGCATCCTGGCCTCACCCGCAAGGTGGTCTTGGTTGCGAAGTTATGCTGCACTATTTTGATGGTATGGAATAAGAGTCATAAGTAATTAAATAATCAAGCCTTACGATATTAATTAAAATTCCATCACGGATTCAGGGGGAAATAATAATCCTGCTCAAGACTGCCGGAAGGACATAATGCCTGCAGCGTTTTTTCCGCAAAACGCGCCCATTTAATGATCCGCCGGAACCGGGTGGCGGTGAATCGAAAAAGACCGCAGTGTCCGTTGGCCAGAATGTCCGGCTGCCAGCGCAAGACCAGTTTGGCGCTGGCAACAAAACCATCCTGAAAACGACTGAGATTGGCGGCGCAAAATCCGCCTGTTCCGTTCCAGCGCGAGGCGGGTTGGAATGAATCGCCGCCAAAAAGAACTTTCTGCCCGTCAATGGCGGTCATAAAGACGCAATGCCACCACGTCTGACCGGGCCAGGGCGCGACATCAAACGTATATTCATGCCATTGCCAGCGTCCTTTTGCCGGCCAGATGTGATCAATGCGCGGCGGGTGGCGCGCGCGGAAAAGAGCGTGGCGGTAAAGGTGGTCCGTAATGCCTTCCGCAATTTGCGGATGCAGGTATAACTTGGTTCCATAACGCTTTTGTAGGACGGAAACACCGGCATAATGGTCGGAATGTGCATGCGTAACAAGCGCTGCCTTTGGGCAAAACGAATCGCCCAGCAAATCCTTAAAACGTTTGATATCAGCCTCGGTTGCGTCAACAATCAGGTCTGCGCCGCTATTGGAACGCAACAAATACGCATTACTGCGCCCCATGTAAAGGTGCGGAAGAACTTTTTTGATGCCGTCCGCAACCGGTTCGGCAATCAGCCAATGATCCTTTTCGCCTGCGCAAACGGAGCCTTTGGCCCGGTAAAAATCCAGCAACCTCCGGTCGAGCAACCGCAGCGCCGGCATAGGTCGCTCAATGATCGGCGCGCCGTGTGCCGGACAAAGCCGGTCCATGCCGATTCCTTCCAACCGCCGGATGCCTTCCCAGGCTGCTAAGGCTCCTGTGCCTGTCCAATGATCCCATTCCAGGTTATATGGAGCCCAGACCGTTCCACCGACATGCGCGGCATCCCCGCAAAAACAAAATTGGCGACCATGAAATTCCACCACGTATGAACAGGCATGCCGGCCATGCCCAGGCGTATGCACACAGCGAAAACACAAACCATTCAGGAATAACTCGAAATTGGGGCGCACATCATAGACCACACCCGGAATGCCTTTACGCAAAGGCGCATAGCTGGCCGGGAACGGTATATACGGTTTGACGGCCAATGAACGCTTAAACTCACTGATGCGCGCCGGATCAAGAAAGGGTTCCTCGCCCGCCGGAGCATGGGCTACAAAAGGCCGGCTTTGGCGACCCTGCAAGCCGGCGCATTGATCGGCATGATGATGGGTCAGCAAAACATGATCAATCCCGTCAATTCCCAGTTTGGGCAAACGATCAAGCCAAAGTCCCGAGCCGAAATCAATTGCCACCGCGCGCCGCCCGGTTTTAAGCAGAAAAACGTTGCAGGTGTCCGCGAAAAACCATAAATCGTCGGTAATTTCCCGAACAACAACGTCGGCTGCCGCTTGTTTACGCATTTTTTAGTACCTTTTTGAATAAACTTGCTTTTGAATGAATCAATGTTAACCTATACCGCATTTCCCGCAGTTAATAAAGGATTTTCTGATGATCAAAAGATATCAGTTAACCGATAATAAAGTGTCTGAAGCTGGCGAAGACCAGCAGGGGCAGATCATTGTTTTTATCAATCCGGATGATGCCGAAAAAAAGCATCTTCAAGAAGATTATCAGATTGACGATCACAACCTGCAATCCTCGCTTGATCCGGATGAGGTTTCGCGTCTGGAATTTGAGCCTGACCATGTGGCCATGATCATGAAGCGTCCCAAAAACTACTCATCCAAGGATCATTTTCTGTTTAAAGTTGCCTCATTAGGCATTTTCCTCTTTAAAGAACGTCTGATCGTTATTCTGGCCGATGATATCCAGATGTTCTCGGGCAAACATTTTGCCAAGGTTACCTCTCTGATGGATGTGGCGCTGCGCCTGATCAGCCGCATTATTTTCCATTACATGGAGCACCTGAAGGTGATCAACATGATCTCCGACTCGATTGAGCACAAGATCAACACTTCCCTGGAAAACAAACACCTGCTTAATCTCTTTACCTTGGAGAAAAGCCTTGTTTTTTATCTTGCCGCGCTCAATGCCAATACAATGCTGTTCGCCAAACTTAAAAATAGCGCCGCCAAGATGAGTATGACTGCCGATAATGTCGAAATGTTGGACGACATTATGATCGAAAACCTGCAATGCTCGCGCCAAGCCGAGATTTATTCCAACATTTTGTCCAGCATGATGGATGCGCGCGCCTCAATTATCAATAACAACATCAATGTTCTGATGAAAACCCTGAACATTATCACCATTGCCGTTATGGCACCGAGCCTGGTGGTGGCAATTTTTTCAATGAATGTCGCCCTGCCTGTTCACACGGAACATCCCATCACTTTCTGGATCATAATGTTGCTTTCCGCCGCCTCCGTGGCAACCTTCTTCTGGTGGTGGAAACGCAAAAGCGAACGCCAATTTGGTGGCAGTGTTTCAAACGGAGCGACATGAAATCCGCCTCGTTTCAGGATTGGCTCGATCCTGAACCATGGACTTGCGCGGCGCGCGAAGCCGATCGGCGGGCAGTCCAGGGAGCGCTTGCGTCCGAAAATCCGGGTATGGCCGAATTTGCCGCCCTGCTTTCGCCTGCCGCCGGGCCGCTGCTGGAAGACATGGCGCAAAAGGCGCGCGCGCTTACCCGCCGACACTTCGGCAATACCATCACGCTTTATGCTCCGCTCTACCTTTCCGATTACTGTTCCGGCGGATGCGTTTATTGCGGATTTGCCGCCGACCGCAAACGCATCAGAAAACGCCTGCAACCGGAGGAAATCAAAGCGGAGCTTGATGCGCTCCGCGCCATGGGGTTCGAGGAAATTCTCCTGCTGACCGGCGAACGAGGCACCGGGAAGGTCCTCGGCCGTCGCCGACG
>CAZMFH010000237.1:3125-3885 GCA_964565485.1 uncultured Verrucomicrobiota bacterium
TTATGTGCGCAATGCGGTTATTCTGGTGGCTGAACTTCTGCACATGGTAACCATTGAAGTCTTTCCGATGGAATCATCCGAATATCGCATTCTGGCGGATTCAGGTTGTACAGGCTTGACTGTTTACCAGGAAACCTATGATCGGCAAACCTATGAACGCCTGCATCGCTGGGGGGGTAAACGCGATTTTGCTTATCGTCTCAACACGCCTGCCCGCGCGCTGGCCGCCGGCATGCGTACGGCGGGGCTGGGCGCGTTGCTCGGTCTGGCGGATCCGATCAGCGACGCCATCGCTCTTTTTCAGCATCTGCTGTTTTTGCGCGCGACTTGCTGGCGGGCCGGATTTTCCATCTCCTTTCCGCGCGTTCGTCCGCAATTGGGCGGATTCACGCCGGCACATGCGGTTAGCGACAAAATGCTGGCGCAAATAATTTTTGCATTTCGCATCTGTTTGCCGGATGTGCCGCTTGTGCTCTCCACACGCGAAAGCGCCGCTTTCCGCGACAGCATGGCCGGACTGGGCATCTCTAAGATGAGCATTGCCAGCCGGACAACGGTTGGCGGCTACAACGCCGAAAGCGCCGATGTCAACGGTCAGTTTGAGGTATGTGATAACCGCGATATCGCAAGTTTTCAGGCCGCACTGCAAAATAAAAAACTCGAAGCAGTTTTTAAAAACTGGGATGCCGTCTACAGGGACGCCGCTACCGGCGCAAAGGAATGAATATGTCCGCTTCAATCCATGCAAAACGCATGCGCC
>CAZMFH010000238.1:0-3819 GCA_964565485.1 uncultured Verrucomicrobiota bacterium
AAGACCTGCGCGTGGAACTGCCGGCGGATACGACCACGCTGGTGTGGGCCGAAAAGGCATCGCTGATCAATTCGGTGCTGACCAACCTTTTGACAAATGCGATCAAATTTTCGCATCGTGGCGGACGCATTCGTCTTGCCCGGCGCGGTGATGACCAGCGCGTGGTTTTGACGATCCGCGATGATGGCGTCGGCATGCCGCCTGCGCTTTTGCGCGATCTGTTTGATGTCAAGAAGGTTACGCGCCGCGTCGGCACGGACGGCGAGGCTGGTACGGGTTTCGGTATGCCGCTGGTCCAACGTTTTATGCGGGCTTATGGCGGAGATATCTCGGTGATTTCAAGCGAAGCCACGCTTGCTCCGGCGGAACACGGCACGGAGGTAACTCTAACATTTCGTGCCGCGCTTGAAGCGCCGGGTATGCCAAGCGCGAGTTCGGTAACATGATGCGCATGAAAGGGGGTGGGGCAATGGAATCAAAAAAAACACGAGTGTTGGTGGCCGACGATGAATTGGCCATGCGCATGTTTGTTGTTGCGATCTTGCAGCAAATGAACTGCGTGGTTGTCGGGCAGGCGGTTGACGGAAACGAGGCGATTGCCTTGTATCGCGAACATAAACCGGATTTGCTGCTGCTGGACATCAATATGCCGATTAAAACCGGCGATGAGGCGTTGGCCGAAATTCGCGCCGAATTTCCGGATGCCCGGGTGATTATGTTGACTTCCGTGCTTGAAGCGGCAACGGTCGAAAAATGTATTGAACAATGCGCTCTTAATTATATTCGCAAAGACAGCGCTGTATCTGAAATCAAGGCGGTTATTAGTGAAGCGCTTGTCGGCAATGGAGGGAGAGTGGATGAATGAAAAGTTTGATCTGGCGCGTATGTTGCGCGAAATTGCCGATGATGCCGATTCCCGGGCGGATAAAAATCGCTCGTTGAGTCAGGAAGAAATTAAACGGCTTGTTGCACAACGGAAAAAAACGGCGTCGGTTACGCCGCCGCCGGCGCAGAGTTGATGGGAATCGGGCAATGAAACAATTTTTCCAGTCAAAAACGCCCGTCTTCTGCCGTGCGGCTGCCGGTTTGACTTTAATTGAGGTGGTTGTTGCTTCGGCCATCGCGGCTTTGGCGGCCTTGATGCTTTATCCCGCGTTTTTGCTGGCCAATTCGTTGATTCTGGCCAACCGTCAGAAATTGGAGGCGGAAGCGCTGGTTATGGATCAGATTATGGTTGTTTTTAATACTTTCGATTTTGACGCAGTGCGGCAGCCCACCAATTTGCCGCCGGTCAGAACGCCTGCCGGTGGGCTCTTGCCGACTAACTCCGAAATCCGCGTCATGATTGTTCCTGGTCTTGTCTCGAACATTCCCTATAAATGGGATTTGGAGGCACGCATCAAGCGCGATCGGATCGGGGCTGGTGGTAAAACGGTCGCCTTGACCAACGATACTGTTTATCGGATCACACGTTATAATGTTGGGCGTAACTAATGTTTGGAACCCCACAGTTGAACGGCAAAGCAAGCTTGTTTGTCGGATTGCGCCGATTGAATTTTGGCGTTGTTCGGTTTGACGCGGCATTTACCTTGACCGAGGTCTTGATTGCATTGGCGCTGGCCTTGCTTGTTGTGACCATGGTTTTGACTGTTTTGGTCAAAAACCAAACAGTTTGGCGCGACGGTCTGGCGCAAATCCAAATCAGCAATGACAGCCGCATTATCCGCGAGCGCGTTTTACGCGGAATTAACGGACAATATGGTTTGCGGCATGCGCGGCGTTTGCAAACGGTATGCTTGGCCGATCGAATAATTTTTCAGGATGCCGCCAGTTCGAATGGTTTGGCAATTATTTTCGCTTCCAACCAGCCGGTTTTTTACACGTATCAATCGGTAACCAACATTCTTCTGCGCGGCGGCGCTTTGGTTGAAAAATTTGCGGCGACGCTGGATGGGAGCATGCTCGATATGGATTTGACGCTGGCGCTTCTCGACCGCGGCAAAAAACACACGCAGTATCAGAAAATCAAAGTGCATCTGCTCAATGAATAAGCATATATCCAGGAATGGGATGGCGGGCTTTGTGCTGCAAATGTCCATTATGCTGCTTTTGGCTGTGGGCGTGGCGGTCGGTTTTTTCCTTTATGCCGCCTCTCAACAGCGCCATGTCGTGCGGCGCTGGCATGCCTCCGATCATTGCCTTTTGGATGCTCAATCCGCTCTGGAAATGGTTAAATATGAACTGGTTCAGGCTTATCGCGCGTCTTCATCAGGCTCATCGTGGTTTCACGCGTGGGATCTCAACTGGATCGGTTCTAATCCGGTTTATCATATTCCGGACTTGCCGCCGACCAACGGAAGCGCTCTGCTGGTTCGAATCGCAGCTGTGAATGTTTTGACGAATGCCGGGTATGCGGAAGTCGAGTTGCTTGGCGCTGCCGCTCGTTCCGCGCCATATGCCGTAAATAGAATAATTAACGAAACCTTGCGGATCAATTTTGGCGGCGCTATGGGAACCGTGCAACCGTTTGAATATGCCTATCTCCTCAATAATTCCGGGCAGTTGCGCAATAACATGGTGGTTAATGGCGATATTCGTGTTAATGGCGCTTATCGGTTGAGCAATGCCTCGGTTGTCAATGGGAATCGTTATGCTTCCGGGCAATTGACCGCCAACGCGCCATTATGGTCGGTTGCGGCCTACTGGAACCCGGCCAATACCCCGCTTCGCGCCCGGCCAACCAGTCCGGCCGGCCCGGATAATATCGAGTGGCCGATGGGCTATTTGCCTGACAAGTCGAAAAATGCTTTTTTGCCGGCTTTTGCAATTCCGGTCGTTGATGATATCAATGCCATGGCGGAGAATGCCCGGGGCAAGCTTGTGTGTGATGGCGTTGAGCTTGCCGTCAATTTTTATGACGGAGTCGGTCCTGACGGCATTGCCGGAACAGCCGATGATCATTGCCTTATACTCGGCGGTTCCGCCGCGCCCGTTACGATTCAAGGCACGGTGGTCGTCAAGGGGGATTTGATCATTAAAGGGCGGATTGCAGGGCAGGGGGCGATTTATGCCGGGCGCAATGTGCATATTGTCGGCGATCTTTCTTATGTTAATCCGCCGGCTTGGCCCAAGCCGGATTCCAGGCCGGATGAGACGGCATCTAATAATGCCGGAAAAGACTTGCTGGTTCTTGCGGCCAAGGGCAATATTGTGGTTGGCAATTACACGTCTGCGGCTTGGTCCAATCGAGTTTGGGGCATTATGAACGATCCTTCACGAATTAATGCTTCGCAAGTGCTTGCCTCGGATGCCGCAATAGGATATGACAGCGATAATAATTCCGCGAACGGTTATTTGTTTGATGGGCGTTATTATCTTAATGAAGCCCATGGCGGGCGGCGCTTGAGCGGCGTGGGCACGAACACTGTCCCGCGCAAATATTATGAATCGTCGTTGGCGAATTCCGCGTTCAATGCGTTTTGTGACGCCAATAATGTGCCCGAGATTAGCGCGGCGCTTTTGAGCAGTCATGCTGTCATCGGTCTGTTCGGATCAAGCCTGGTTGGCGGTAATGCGGTTTTGAATGGCGCCATGGCGTGTCGGGATGATTTGAGCGATTTCTATGGGCGGTTTGCGATTAATTGGGATATCAGGCTTGGTTCAGAAAGTCGGGACAGGATTAATGTCGCTTTTTTGCGGGAGATTGGTGAAGCCGGGCAAACGGAAATTGCCGACACAATCGGATGGAGGGAAATATACTGACATGTCTATTTACACGAAATTGACAAACAGCTTTTGTGTACTCTGGCTGGTTGTTGG
>CAZMFH010000239.1:0-3800 GCA_964565485.1 uncultured Verrucomicrobiota bacterium
TTGCTGGCAATTCAAAACCATACGCTTTTATTGCCGGGCAATGGCTGGGATTGTCTATAAAACCACGGCTGTGTCAATGGTTTTTTTGTCAGGTTTTGCATAGCGGCCAGGGCTGCGTCATGCTCGGCGGCTCGCCCGGAGGTCTCGCCCCACCAAATCCACATTTGGCTATAATGATGGGGAAAAGCGTCCCGGCCGAGTCGTCTTTTTCGAACATGACACAGTCCTGGCATAGCGGCCATATTTTGCGAGGGCTGCCAGCATGGCCTGGTAGTTTTCAATTTTTGTTTGCGGCATGATGCTGTGGCTGGTGCTGAAAATATAACCGCCGCCCGGTTTGCAGTTTTCCAGATAATGGCGCGCAATTTTTTCAATGCGTTGCGGTGTTTCTGTGATCAAGTCGCCTGCCGGCACTCCGCCCCAGAAGGTGATTTGTTTGCCGTAGCGTTTTTTTAGTTGGACAAGGTTCATTTCGCTTTGAATGGATTGATAGACATCTACGCCGGCTTCGACGATTTGATCCATCAGGACGGCGTTATTGCCGCAGGCATGCAGGAGGGCGATTAATCCATGTTCATGCGCGCAGGCGCACCATGCCTGCAGCGCCGGAAAGACGACGCGCCGGAACAGTTCCGGCGAAAGAAAGGGACCCTTGTTATAGCCGTAGTCGCAACCCATCGCCACGCCATCCAGGCCTTCGTGCCGCGCGATGGCCATGCCCCGCCGGACTGACGGACTGGTTGCCTGGCGAAGACGTATCCGCGCGGCTTGTTCCGGGTCCTGCCAGACTTGCACCCAGTTTTCCAGTTCGCTGCGCGTGGCGTCATCATAATGCATTGCCGGATGTCCGGAAAGGGGCGCTCCAAACACAAAGTGTGTCTTGCCGATTGCCGCGACAATGTGCCGAACCACTTCCAATTCCGAATCATCCGGTTCTTCCAGGCTGTCATTGCCCTCGGGAGTTGCGACAGATTCTGTTGCGCCACGGGCTGTGATCAGAAAGCCGTCCGTTTCCGGCGAATAGGTGATGATATCGCCGCAAGCCAAGCGCCATTGATTTTTGCCGATTGGTTCGGGGCGCTCGATGGGTGTTTTGTTTCCAATGCACAAATGCACCAAAACAGCGTCCCAGTGATAACATTCAACCGCCTGCAAGAGCCCGTTTTTCCATTCGCTGACGACACGATTGCGTTCGCCCGCCCAATAGGCGTGCTTGGACGCCCATTCGTCGCAATAGGTGTTGCGCCCAATGAGCGGCTCAATCGCCTCGCGTCCGAATTCCCATTCGCCGGTTGGAACGCGATCGGGTTCCGTATGAGCAATGGCGGCCAATACGCGTTCTTTGGGCGTCATGCGTGGTTTTATTTGCCTTTGCGCGCAAAATGTTGGACGCGGATCGGCTTGCCAAGGCGCGCCGACTGCAGGCATGCCTCGCCGAAAGCGACTGTATTGGTGCCTTCGAATTCGTCGGTTGGCGATCGGCGGCCGGATTTCAGGTTGGCGATAAAATCGGCGAATTCCGCAGCGACATTATGGTTGTTGACTCGAACTGGTATTTTCCAGGCGCCGCCGCCGACAATCGGGCGGTGCGCTTCGCTGTAAAGGAGCATTTCCGTGCTGGTGTTGTCGCAGACAATTGAGCCTTCTGTACCATGAATGACGGTGCGCATCGAATAGCCTGCTTTGACTCCAACGGAAACAAAAACCTTGCCGATTGCGCCGCTCTTGAATTTCATGATTGCCACCCCGGTATCATTGGTGGGCCAGTCGGTGAGATATTTGTGGTTCATATAGCAGGAAACTTCCGTTGGGTGTCCTGCCAGCCAGCGAATCAAATCCATGGCATGACAACCTCCGCCAATAAAACCTTCGCGCCGGATTTTGGGGTCTTTGCGCCAGCCATTTACGCCGATAGCGTGGGCGTAATTGTGATAATATTCGCTTTCAATAAACACAATTTCGCCGATTCTGCCTTCTTCAAGCAGTTTTTTGGCCATTCGGAAGGATGGCGCGAACCGGCAAACCTGGCCGATCATAAAATATTTTTTCGAGCGTTTGACCGCTGCGTTGATGGCCAGGCAGTCCTTGATTGTGGCAGCCATTGGTTTTTCGCAGATGACATGACGGCCAAGTGAGAGCGCGCGTACAGATTGCGGAAGATGGAGATGGTCGGGCGTGGCTACGATAACAATATCAAGCGGAGTCTTGAAAAATGTGTTTTCATCAGGCGCAGCGCAGGAATTGAATTGTGCGGCGATTTTGTTGTTCTGGGCTTGGTCTGGGTCGAAGACGGTCGTTAATTCGGCGTCTGGATGCTTGGCGACACCTTCTGCCCATTTGCTGCCCATTTTGAGACCAAGAATGCCGGTTTTAAATTTACGCATGATTTGTTCTCCAGGTTTTTGTTTGTCAATTAATCCGATTGCTTGCATGGATCTTAAGGCGCTAATACTGCAAAGTGGCGTGAAAGTAACAAAAGCCGCATGATCTGGCAAGTTTTTTTCAAGCCTTTCCAGCCTTGTTGCAGGGCTGTGCAGGTCGGCCTTGCCTTGATTTAAAGTTGGAGCTATGCTGTCAACCGGAAATTATAATTATAAAAACTTGGAATCCAGGAAAAAACAAAAAGCATGGGAGGGTATTATGCGCGCATGGCATGGTTGGTTGGCGGTGTGGTTGGCGTGCGTTACGCTTGGCATTGCCGGCGGGACGACCTTGGAATATGATGTTTTTTACAAGGATAAGCTGGTTGGATCGCAAACAATCGCCATCACGCGCGCGGATGGCATGAATAAAATTGCTGCGCTTACCGGCCTGGATATCAAGGTGCTTTTTGTCCGATACAAATTCAATGAGGATTTCAAGGCGGAATTCAAAGACGGGCAACTCCAAAACAGTGAATGCCGGACCGTGGATGATGGGAAACCGCTCAATGTTACTGTAACCGCAGCGGATGGCAAATGGCGGATACTGCGCGAGGATGCCCGTGAACGTCGGGAAAGTTTTGTTGATGTGGACAAGGTGGATCTGTATTCGGCAAGCATGTATCTGGAGCCGGACAAAGTTTTGGCAATGACTGCATCCGGAGCGGCATCCGTTCGTGTGTTTCAGTTGGATGAGGGGGTGGTTTCCGAGCAGAAGATTGAACGGGCCGGTACGGCCAGGCAGATGCTCGCCGATACGGAATATCATGTCCAGATCATCAATTGGCGGCGGGGCAAATATACCAATCAAAGCCGGCATGCGCCGGAATTGGGGAACTTGCCGTTACATTGCATTTACGAGGATGAGAACGGAAAAACTGTATTTGTCTTGAAAAAATGTTCGCAATGACAGCCGGCTGTTTGCCGGGAGCTTTCAGCCTGGGTTGGCCGCCAGGGGTTTCAGCGCCGCTTCAGCAACGGCCCGGGCGGAGACGTCAACCAGTTTGTTGCCGAATTCAAGGTTGGCTTGCATGACGGCATCCAGCAGGTTGTCCGGAAATTTCTTGCAGTCGGTGGGCCATACGCCGTTGGCCGGCCCTTTGGCGCGCGCAAGATCAACAAAATCAGGATTGACCGCCATGTTCATGGAGGTTTCCCACATGCCGCCGTGTCCGCCAAGCTGTGTTCCTTTGAGAAAATCGGCGATAAATGATGTGCTGGTAAATGTGGCGAAGCGCATTGCGTGCATGCGTCCGCCGAGATCCTTTTCGATTTTCTTGAGCAGCGCGCCGGCCGGCCCATGTCCGCCGAAAGCCACACAGGCCTTGAAGCCCCGGTCGGCGAGCGATTCGAATAGTTCCGTATAAAGCTGTGTGCATG
>CAZMFH010000240.1:0-3773 GCA_964565485.1 uncultured Verrucomicrobiota bacterium
CCACAACCTTCGGCTTCGGAGGCCGACACTCTATCCAATTGAGCTACAGGCGCGTTGGCGATAACCGTTAAACTCTATCCATCCGGCATCCGCTTGACAAGCGATTATTTTTAAAGATTCTGATCAGCAGCGGCAGGCATCCGGAATTGACTTCATTACGGATCAAAGTTCAAAATCAAGGCCGGCCGCGCACAACCGGCACACAATCTCGTTCCGGTTTGTTTACAAAAACTCCGCCGCATTTTCCACCCAGTTATAAATTTCCTGGACAGTATGCTCGAAGACATCCGGACTATATTTTTCCCGCGCAACAGCTTGGGCGCGTTCTGCGAGAGCGCGGCCGTGGCCTGGATTTTCAATCAGCGCGCGCATAGCCGCGGCAAATGGCTCCGGTTTGGGTTGCGCCAGCATGGCTGTTTCTGCGGAAAGCGCCTGGGTATGCGTCGGCAGGTCGGTGGCCAGAATAGGCTTGCCCGATTGCAAATAAGGATAAATCTTCATTGGCGTGTTAACCCCGCGCGTGCGCGGCGACACCAGAATATCGGCGATGGCAAAAAGCTCGGCCATCCGCTCAACCGGCCATGGCCCAAGGAAAAGTGCTTTTTGACCAATTTGCAGACGGTCGGCCTGTTCGCGGTAATACTGGATATCGGTTGGTTTGCCGCCGGCAATAACAAGCGTGGCTTCAATGCCGTCGCGCAGCAATTTGGCAAAACTTTCCAAAAGCAAATCCACGCCCTGATAAGTTTCCAGGTTGCCGAGATAAAGCAGGCAAGGGTGGCTGAGGCTGTGGCGGAGCGCCTCCAGGTCGGCGCCCGGCTTGCGCGGCGGAGTCAAAAAGGAAACATCGCGCAGGATAAACAGCTTGCGCGGGCAAAAATCGCGCGCAATATCCGCCAGCGCATCGCAGACCGGAACCACCGCCAAGGCGTTGCGTACGGCAAGTTTTTCAAACCAGGCCAGCGGTTTGAGCGCAAAGGCCAAAAACGGAAATTTTTCGATTATTTGACGAGGCATGGAGGAATCCATGTCAAAGATATAAGGCACACGCCAAATCCGGCGCATCAACATGGCCATAAAAACCGATTCTTCCACGGCGTGGATGACCTGATAATGTCCGCGCGCTGCCATTTTAAAGGCTTTGACGGTCAGAAACAGGTCGCAATATAATTTCTTCAAGGAAAAACCCGGACCAATGCCGCGCGCGCCCGGCAAAGCCGGAATACGGTGCAGTGTTACCCCGGGATAAGAACGTTCTTCGCCTTCATGATAAGTAATCACATCAACCTTGTCGCCGCGGCGCGACAGAGCTTTCAAGAGCATATCAACGGCCATGGGCGTGCCGCGTTCCTGATAAAAAGGATGAGGAGCGAGAAACAGAATTTTCATGCCGTATTGCGCCGGGTTATTTGTTCCGTTCGTGGGTGCCAAGCCATTTGCGGATGCGTCCGTAGCCGAGCAGTTGATCGGTCAGAAAAGTTGCCATGTATTGCAGGGGCACGCCTCCGAGTGTCTTGCGGCACAGGCGGTCGCATTTATGACATAATTCCAGCTTGGTTACATCCGCAGCCATTTGCCGGCGCAGATCCCGGTAAGGCCGGCCATTCCAGATTTCCCGCAGCGATTCGGTTTGCGCGTTGCCAAGCTTCATTACGGCATGGAAATCCTGCGGACACGGTGTAACCGTGCCATCCGCGCAAATTACCATGGCATACCATGGAAATGTGCAGGCGGAATAAGTCCGCTCGGCAGATGATGCATCCGGCGCATTCGGTTCAGCCCAAACATATTCTGCCTTCTCGATAATTTCATCAACTCCGGATGCAAGCAGGCGCTGCCTGGTTTGGGCAACCAGACCCTGATCGCCCTCGGTGATTTTATCCTTGAAACGAATTTTTTCGATGACGAGATAAGGTTTTTTGAGATTTTGCGCGCGGCGCAATTCGGCCAAACGAATAATATTTTCAAGTGTCTGTTCAAATTTTGCGCCGACCCGCACTCGTTCGTAAGTTTCTTTGGTAAACCCATCAAACGAAAACGAAACCAGATCGGGCGCTGCCGCGAGCAGCCGTTGCGCGCGCGCGGCGTCAAGCAGGGCGCCGTTGGTATGAAAGCGTGTTTTTAATCCGGCGTTTTTGGCATATTGAATCATATCGAACAAGGCCGGGTTGAGCAATGGTTCGCCGCGGTGGTGCAGATAAATATCGTGCGCGGAAGCGCGGATTTCGTCAATAATCTTGCGGAAAAGCTCAAGACGCATAACGCCTTTTTGGGAAGCGGCGACATCTTTGTTGGGGCACATGATGCAACGCAGATTACAGCAACTGGCGCTTTCAATCCACAAGCGCAGCGGCATGTAGGGCAGACTTTCGCGGCGCATCCGATAGGCGCTGAAGATGCGGAGCATGCGTATGGCTTTGGATAAATTTTTCATTGTCAAACCGTCTTTTGATGCATTGCCCGATTGCCGTGTAGCTTAAACAAGTCTGCGCCAACAGACAATCTAAATTTCCCGCCCGCGCAAATTCAGCCGTTTCCCTGATGCCGCGCCCAGACTTCGCTTATGCGATCGGGATATGTAACGCTGACGATAATGTCCGCCAAACCGCGCTGGAGCAAGGCTGTTTTGGCGGTATGCAGCGCCAATTCCGGACGATTGCAGTCCAGGCTGAGATGCGAAAGGAAAATATGGCGCAGTTCCGGTCCGGCGATTTCGGCAATCAACTGCGCCGCATGCTGATTGGAAAGATGTCCCTGCCGTCCGGCAATGCGTTGTTTTAAACGCCATGGCCGCCGGGCATCGGCAAGCAAGCGTTCGTCATGGTTTGATTCAATAATCAGCGCCTGGCAACCGCGCAATCTTTCCCGAACGAGATGGGTACAAACGCCGATATCGGTAACAACGCCCAGCCGGGCGGCGGAAGAGGCAATCACGAAGCCAACCGGCTCAAAAGCGTCATGCGAAACCGCAAAAGGCGTTATGCGCAAATCGCCCACGGTAAATTCAGCGCCGGTGCTGAAAACCTGCCAGGCCAAGCCGCGCATTTTGAGATCCTGCTCCAGCGCGGCAATGGTTCCGGCGTTGGCAAAAAGCGGCAAATTAAAACGTTTTTGCAATGCTTTCAGGCCAATGGTATGGTCGCCGTGTTCATGCGTCAGGCAGATGCCCTGTAAAGCTTGCGGTTGTTCGCCGATCAGTTCGAGCCGCCGCACGGTCTCGCGCGCGCTCAAACCGCCGTCAATCAGAACCCGCGCGCGGTCGGTTCCCACAAAAATGCAATTCCCCGAACTTCCGCTGGCCAAAACACAAACTTTCATGCTATAATGATTCCATATCGGCGTTACCGTCCCGTGTTTCTGTGCTGCATATCCGCCGGGGTTTTGCCGGCTTGCGTGTTCGGATAAAAGTTGTATACTTATTTAGCTTGAAACAAAAGAAGGAAATCATGCCATGGCAAACCAGAATTTGAGTTTGTCCCAGGAACAACGCCAGCTTCAGATTCTGGCGCCGCAATTGCGTCAATCGCTGGAGTTTTTGCAGGCGCCCGTGCTGGAATTGCGTTCGCTCGTTCAGCAGGAACTACAGCGCAACCCCACGCTTGAAGAAAAGCCGCTCAAAACGGAACCGCTTGAAATTGAGCCGGATGGCGCCAAAAGCGAAAACGCCAAAGAGTTGAACTTTAAGGAAACATTTGAGGTTTTAGCTCGGATTGACCAGGAAAGTTATAACTATTTTTTTCAGTATCTTTCCGTTTCGCCGCATAGCGCCGACC
>CAZMFH010000241.1:0-3766 GCA_964565485.1 uncultured Verrucomicrobiota bacterium
TTGACCTTCTGCCGGGCATTTTTGCGGGCATTGGTGACAATCGCGGAAACCACGTCGCTTTTGCGCTTGTCGGTCATCGTTTCCCAGGCCGCTGACTCCATCAGCGGTTGCAGCTTCCGGCGGGCCAGCTCACTGGATTTGTCCACATACTCCCGATACTGCTCAATTGTCATCTTGTAGGGAATGCCCCCGATCTCCACCGTGCGGCTGGGCGAACCGGAATGCAGCGTTCCAGCCTCCACCATGGCCACCAGCGCATTGAATACCGGATCATCGCCGGGCTGTTTGCGAATCGGGAGCACAGCCGTGGGCGCAGTCTCGGCCAATTCGGCCATGCCGTCGCGGTATCGCTGTCGGGCCGCTTCTTTCCTGCTGTCTGAAATAGATGGATCGTTGTCAATCCGTGACAGTTCCTTTTTCAATTCCTGTGTTTTCACCCGGACAATGGCCTCCGACTGCTCCGGCGAAACCGTCACGACGTTTACGCCAAACCAGCGGGCAACCGCCTGCGGCGCAGTCACCTTCTTGCCCCAGCGATCTTCCGACCCAACGGCCGCGTCATACAGCGATCCCAGCGCGCCCTTGCTGGGGCTGAGCATCGTGGGCAGGAACGTGAAGGCCAAATGCTCCGTCATCTTGGCTGCCTTGAGCATCGGATGATCCAGTTCATTATAAATCGGCTGGCCAAAAAACGGATGCGCGGGCGGCGTTCCGTCGCGTGTGGCGCGGAACGTCGTCAAAATATCCAAAAGCGGATGGGAAACGCCCAGATCGCGGGTGAACTCTCCGATATCTCCTTCCGTCATATCGCGGAAAATATTAAACCAGTTGCCCCAGGGCAGGAAGTATTCGGCATTGACAAATTGCCAGTTGCCCTTGTCCGATTTCCAGGGCAGAATCATCATCGTTCCTGATTTTTTGATGTAATCAGGAAGTTGCTTTTCAAGGTCTTCCCATTCGTCATCATCCATGTCAAACAGGCTTTGCGCTAGCATCTGCGCCATGGGGAAAAGCAGCGCATACTTGGCCAGCACCCAGGGCCGCGTTTTCAACGACTCTGCAATTAGTGGGGCTATTTTGTATTGGTAGCTGATAAATGGTAGGAAGTGCCTCCGGGCCGTCTTGATCGAGCGCGACGCCAGTGAATAATCCATGCCCCATTTCAGCGCCTGAACAGCGGCTTCATCAATCGACTTGCCTTCTTCACGCATCGCGCGGAAAAGGGACAGCTTAAAGAAATCGTCAATCTTTCCGTAGAATTGCGCAAGTTTCTTAGCCAGCATCAAAAGCTTGTCAATCCGGCCGCTTTCTGCCTTGCGGAATTCATCCAGCACAGCATTAACCTCCGCCGCGGCCCAGTTGGTGTTAAATATGCCCATGCGGAACGCCTCTTCGTAATACTGGTCTTTATCGAGCAGGGATTGCGCGCCCTTCTGCAGATCGCCGTTTGGTTGAAAAATCTGTTTGAGCGAACGCCCGCTTAGATTCACCTGGATGATATTGGAAAACACATTGCGCGCCATCGTTGGGATATTCAGCGCAACCTTCCCCATCTTGAAGGCGCTCATTGCCTTGGCCTCAATTTCCAGAATCGTCCGGGCGGCGGAGCCCATGCTCTCATTGATCTGTCCCATGATCGGCGTGATGTCGTCGGCAATCGTCTGGCGCACAAATGCGCCCGCCAGCGGGCCGAAACCGCGCGAGTTCGGCAACTGCACAAAATCGGCGGGGACATTCTTGGATTCCGCCTGCGCCCGATCCAGCGCGTCTTTCAGTATGCGGTAATGCTCTTCGACTTCCGGTGATGGAGACTTGGCAACCATTTCCGCGTATTTTTTCGTTTCTTCCACCAGCTTGCCAACGGTCATTTTGATAAATTGGCGGGAGCGGCCTTTGACGGGTGTTTTCATGGGCGCGCCCAGCGGCAGTGTTACAATGGACGGCTGCCATACCCAATCCGGATTCTCCGCGATTTTATTTAGATAATCATACTTGCTTACATCTGTGAGCGCTTTGCCCATTCCCAGCGGTACCGCAATGGAAGCGTCTTCAATCAAGCCCATTTCGCGGCGCTGCGCAGGAGTCAGGTTGGGATTGCGGCCCAGTGTTTCCGATAAATCCATTTTGCCGGACGGCGTAATGCCGATGGGTGCGTCGTCGCCCAGCACATGATAAGCATATGCGTAATGGATATATTTTCCTTTGTGTGCGGCAAGCTGCTTGTCGGTGATCAAGCCGCGATCATTCATCATTCCCCCGATAGTATCCGAGCGGTGGCGGATCAGCCGGGCCAGTTCGCGGGGGCGGACTGTTTGCGGCACGGTCGTCTCGTCTTTCATCTCAAACCCGGCATACTTTGTGGCGGCGCGGCGCGCGTTGGCGATCCGGCCTTGATCAGCCGGCACCTGCACAACAATTTCTTCCGGTAGCGTATTTAGCGGGATAGCGCCGTCCAGAACCTGAAACATGGATTTTTTCAGATCGGGCGGCAGAATATCCAGCTTGCGTTGCAGCTCTTCGATGAAACGCATCGCGGCGGCAACATCTCCCATGCCTTTGGCACGGGCCGCTTTCCAGGCATCGGCATTGGGCAGCGTTGCGCCGGGATTCCAGAACTCGCGCCACTGATTAAACGCCCGCACCATGGACTCTTGCGTTTCCGGTGCGGCCTTGCCGGTCAGGCTGTGCACGCCCTGAGACACAAGGTTGCCCAGCGGTTTCGTTATCCGCTCGGCGAAAACCACTTCCGCCTTTTTCCCAATAGATTCAGGAGCTTTTGCTTTTTCACCTATTTCCTTTGCTGGCTGTGTGGCTGCGCCTTTATCTTCCGTCGCATCACTCGCGCGCATAAAATAAGGATAAAGCGGCGCGGGGATTTTAGAATTGATGGTTTTGCCTTGATGAATATACAGCTTGGCCTTGTGCAGCATCGTCAGCGCCTCGGCGTTGGTTTTTGCCTCCAGGCTGTCGGCTAGGATATTCAGCCCGATCTTACGCAGCAAAGACTGAACGGTGGAAAGTAATCTTTTCGCAAAAGTGAATGGCTTATTTTCCTGCGCCATTTTTGCCATTGCTTCTTCAATCGACCTGTAATAATATTCCGAATCGCTCAGTCCATGCTGTTTTTTGAAGTCAAGATTATCGGCCTTCCAAGCCGCCGCGTATTTCCGAACGAGAGGATTCTTTTCATGAATATCAAGAAGGGCCATGTCGATTATCGAACCAAAGAAACCGCGCAACCCGAAATGACCAACAAACTCATGAAAGACAACTTCATTTGCGTCTTCCGGGAACGCGATCTGCTCCGCAACCAGATACATCGTCCCGTCGTGGTAAACGCCCTTGGTATCGTCGGCCGCATCAAACGGCAACTCGGACGCTTTTTCAACTACGACTAACGCTGGTTGATTTTTATTACCGCCCATTAGTTGTTTGGCGTGCTGTTCAAGCTCATCTTTTGTTAAATGCTGCCCGGCATTGTTCTCGCCGCGTGAATACATCTCCACGCCTTTATCCGTTTCCCGGGTCTGTATCGTTTCGAAAAGATTATCAAACGCCTCTTCGATGGGCGCGATTTCCTCATCCATTAAATACGGGTAACGTCCGGCCATGCGCTTAAAATCTTCCAGACGGACAACATTGGCCAGGTAATTATTTTGATAACCCTGTTTGGCCATCTTCACAATGACATAGTTTTCGAAAGAGCGGGCAGCTCGTTCGATAATGCGCGACCAGTATTTGTTTTTGATATGGGAAACCCGCTCGG
>CAZMFH010000242.1:0-3763 GCA_964565485.1 uncultured Verrucomicrobiota bacterium
ATGATCGCCGCGAACTTTTGGGTATTGCCGGAGTTTGGCCGTTTGCCTATGTGCGGCCGCGCGCCGAGCCGGAAGGCTTTTTACGCAATATGCGCGCCCACCATTGCGTGATTGTTCCGGAAGCTTGCGCGTCCGGCATCAGGGCTTTGGCTGATTTATATCAAATTGAGATTCTGGCATGTTCATGACCATGCCTCGTAGTGATGATGTCGGGATTTCGGCAAAAAGCGCAACAAGGGTTTATTGCACGACGGCGGTAACGCTGTCGTATGCAATCGGCCCGGCGGGGTAATTCAATATGCCGTCCCTTTGGTCAACGGCAAAATAAAAAGTATAATTGCCGCGCGCCAGCCGGCATCCGGCGATAACGGTTGTGGAAGTAAGGTTTGCGAGCGGGCCCTGATAGGTTGGGCGGCAAGACATCGGATTGCCGTCAAAAGGTGTCCACTGCATGGCATTATTAAGATAATACCATTCCCGGGCATTGGCGCAGGCGATGATCCACCAATCCGCCTCAATGGCCGTATAAATGCCGGCATTTAATGAAACGCTGACATTGATGGGCAGACCGTGGTTAACCCCGACTGTGCCGGTGGCATTATTGACCATGATTGTCGGTCCGAGCGCCGGATCCGGGGCTGGATTTGGCGGTTGGGTTTTGGTCTGGTTCATATAGACCAAGCCCCAGTTGATGGAGTTGACCAGCCCCTTGGTATCTATATAAACCGGCGGATCATCCGGCCATTGCGGATCGGTAACGCCTGTTTTATACAGTCTTGCTGCTGTTTGGATAAAGCGTGGCGCCCGGCTGTATTTATAGGCATAGGCCATGGCGTCCGCCAGCACCAAGGCCCAGTTGTTATGGTCCAGATAGCTTGGATCGCTGCCGTCGAAGAAGTATTGATATACCGCCGCCGACATGCCGGGGCCGACTTCGTGAACGGCATAATTAATTGCGAAATCGCAGTAGGCCTGGAGCGCCGCAGCTGTTTGAAAGGGATCGTTCAAACCATATTCCACGCAGAAATCCAGATATTTGCCCATCGCCCACAAGGTTTGAGAGAGACAAAACATTTTGACCGATTCTCCGCGGTGCGTGGCGCCATAAACGGATGGATTCGTCAGCCATTCTTTATTAGCCTGATTGGCGGTTTGTCCGACAATATTGGTAAGTTCCGTTAACCAGCGATTATCGCCTGTTTCACGATAACCTTCCAGATAGCCGAAAATAAGATTGGCTCGCTCGCGTTCCGGCACCGCAGCGGTAAAGTCGCTGAAAACAGACATGTTTTTATTGCCCTCAAGCGCCTCTTGGGCAACTTCGCGGAAGCGGCGTTCGCCTGTCAGATAATAGGCCAGGATCAGATCCGGAATGCCGAAAACGAGATCAACCGAAGGTGAATTCATGTTGCGGTTGGGATTGATGTTGCCGCGTTCATCATGCTCGCTATGGCCGAAGTATGCGCCGTGCGACCAATGCCAGGCGCCTTCATCCGGGATATGCAGGATATCCGTATCGGACAGATGGCGCGCGGCCGGGCAGGCCAGATCGAACCAGCGCAGGTCACCTGAGCGGCAGAACTGCGCCAGCATTCCGTATGTAAACCAGTATTTCAGGTTCATCTGGCCGGCGCAGTGCTCATCGAATGCTTCATAATCGAGCGGCACATCGCCGTAATCCTGCCAGCCATAAAATTCATAACCCTCAATCGCTTTGGTCAGCAGCGTTGAGTTGCCGAAGCTGTTGTCGTCGGTGGCGGGGTTGAAGTCGGGGTTTGGTTCGAAGGCAGTGCGCGCGTAACGTTCGTAAAGCGGCCATTCGCCGAGATTAGCAGCCGGAATTTCGCCCAGAACAGCAGTGTCGGCATACCAGGATGGCGCGACGACGCCATGCAGGGGCTTGTTGAAGGCGGCGGCGCGATCAGCCGGCAAATGCGGAAGGTTCGGACGTTAATCGCGAGTGATCGGAAATTGCGCCAACAGGTGTCGCGCGCCGAGGAACGGATCGAGAAATTGCGCCAAGCGACAAGTAAATCAAAGACAACCTTCGGTAATCAATGACGCTAAGTTCTATTTCGAGGGCTGACCCGAATCCGCCATAATCCGCCTTGGGTTCGTTGGGTCCATTGGTTTTATCTCCTTGATGGGTTATAATTTATCCGTGAACATAATTGCCCGCGATTGTTTGCGGCTTTATCCAATATCATAATGTCTTTCCATGCGTCTTCAATACTGCAATTTTGTTTCTGCCCCTGCTCCAGCGCTTTAACAAACTGATCATAAGGCGCATCTATCCTTACGGCAGTTTCCCATGTCTTGACGGCGTTGCCTTTCGCAGCCTTGATGATCTTTTTGTCACCCTGCCGCTCAATGGTGATCAGCCAGCCTTGGTCCGTAACCATGTGCCAGTGCCCGATGAACTCCCTCTCAATACTGCTGGCTGTTCCCAAGACCCTGGTGTTGGCCGCCCAACTGATGAAGAGGTGCGCGGCACGGTTTTTGCCAAAGTTGAGCTTGAGATATTCCGTATCATTGCATTTCAACGACTGGGCGTGGTTGTCGGAAAAAAAAGTCAGCGCATCGGCCTCGCGGCCCATCAGGTAACGGGCAATGTTCAGGTTGTGAATCATGGCGTCCATGAAAGGGCCGCTGTTTTTTTGGGGATCCGTGGCCCATGCGTTCCATTGCGGATAATGATGAATGCAATCCTGCTTGTAGAGCGCCAAACGGCCAATTTTGCCGGAATCGAATATTTTCTTCAGGAGCGGAAGGGCGGGGTCATGCGTGCGGCTGTAAACCACTAGGCAGGCCACCTTGTTTTTCACCGCACGGTAAATGGCCGTGGCATCCGCCAAATTTGGTGCCAGTGGCTTGGTGGTGATGATGTGTTTGCCCTTGGCCGCCGCTTTCTGGATTTCGCCCCGGCGCACGAAAGGCGGGACAAAAAGCATGACGACATCAATGGAGGCATCCTGATAAATTTCATCGGCCGAAGCGGCCGATGAAACATTGAAAGCAGCCGAGTATTTTTTCAGCGCTTCAGTACACGGATCGTAAGCTTTGATGATTTCCAGTCGTTTTCCATGGCGGATGATTTCGGTCTGCCGGCGCGTGTAATCGCCGCAGCCAATGACTCCAACTTTGTATTTTTTGGTCATATTATCCTTTCATTTTAATAATTGAACACGGGCGGGGGCGCTTGTGCTTCACTTTCAAACATAATTGAGCAATATTAGATCGCGTCATATGCCTTTTCGTAGGCTGTGATTACCGTATCCATGAAGGCATTCTTATCCTCCAAGATGGTCATGCGCGACGGTTTTTCCTGATACCATTCGAGGGTCCGCTTGATCCCTTCCTTGAATGGGATGACGGCAGTGAAGCCGGGGACGAAGGTCTTGATTTTCGTATTGTCGAAAATCACGCTCTCGGTTTTATCCCCCCATAGATTGCCGGTAACGCTGTCCTGGTTCAGTTTTTTGGCGAATTTGACAATGAAATCCGACGGAATGTGAACAATGTTCGCTTCTGCGCCGGCGGCTTCCGCCAATGCCTGATAAATCTGGTTCCAGGTTAACAGTTCATCAGAAGTGATGTGAAAAGCGTGTCCCATGGCCTGCTGGTGGCCGATCAGCCCGACAAATCCGCGGGCAAAATCTTCGGAATGGGTGATGGTCCATAGGGATGTGCCATCTCCATGGACAATGATGTAAGCAGTCAGTCGTGTAGCTGAAGCGGGAGTTTCTGATTGCCGGTTTGGTTG
>CAZMFH010000243.1:0-2342 GCA_964565485.1 uncultured Verrucomicrobiota bacterium
GCAAATCCTTTTCGAGCCACTTGATAACTTTGTCATACTCTTTTTTTGGCCAGAAGTGCTGCCAGGCGCATCGAGCGTAGCCATCGGTCAGGGATGGATCTGTTTCATAGGCTTGCTCGACAAATGTCAATGCCGTTTCAATGTTGCCGTTGGCGGAGTAGGCCAAGGCGAGATTATAAAGCCAAACAGGCGAAATTTTGTTTGCCCTGCGATCTTTTTCCATCCATTCGATTAGCTTGTCATATTCTTTCTTTTGCCAGAAATGTTGCCATGCGCAGCGTGCATAACCGTCCGTTAAATCCTGTTTAAGGCGATAGGCTTCTTTAATAAGTTTTTGGGCGTCAGTGTCCGCTTGTGCCTTAATTGCCAGCTCGGCAACATTCAGCATGAATCCGGCGCTAAGCCGATTACTGACAGCATCTTGCCGCGCATATTGCCAGGAATCCGATAAAATTGTCGGTTGCTCACGGAATCGCCAGGCAATGGAGGCATAGCCATTTACAGCTTCAGGATGATCTGCATACACTTTTGCGACCATCTCAGACGCTTTTTTCAAATCTCCCAACGCTGCCACACATTCCGCATGGCGTAGTTTCTGAAACCAGGTTTGACGTCCCGCTGAAGCATCTAAATTAAAAAAACGTTGCGCTGCTTCCAGCGCCTCTTCTTTTGTCATTAAATAATACGCCAACCGCGAATAGCAGTCTGATGTTGCCGGATGTGCGGACTGGTATATGTGGATTGCATGTTCGCCTAGCGCTATGAATTGATCCAGCGCCATTTTGCCTTGAGCTTCGGCCATGCTATGCAACCAATTTGCATTAATAGGTGATGTGTTGCAAAGAAGATTGTTCAACTTCAGAATAATCTGACTTGTTTGTTGCTGAATAGCTTGCGAAATGGGTGGTTTTTTATCCATAAGGAACTGATTATGAATGATTTGTTTGATTTTTTATTCTGATTACGGTCTGCTTTTTTCCGAGTGCTGCTTGTAAAAATTTACCTTTAAATGCCGCTAATTCTCGTTTCTCTTACAAGTGGCAAGCAGGGTATATGCCAAAGTTCTTTCATTAGCAGATTAAAAAGCGAATATTGCGCGATTCTCGCGCAATATTCGGGATATAACAATCAACGTATCGTAACAATCCAGGATCATTGGAGGGCGCGGTTCCACCCGCGCCAGCAACGGAAGAGGCCGGGGTGTAACCCGGCCCTCCAATGAATGGGATCTTGCCGTCAAGCTTGGAAGAGCTGAAGATAAAATGTGTGGCCAACCTTTGACCAGAAATCCAACAAATTCCGCTATTTCAATCTCCGAGTTGGCAAATCCGGCAAGCACACCATGACGCATTTTTGCTGTGGAGCCTGTGTTTTCGGGAAGGTCAAATTCGCTGTAATTGCTCAAACTCCGTAAGCGTCCGGTGGAGCACCCCCTGTGCATGGCGGCGTGGATGTGATAGACCGGCGGCATGAAAAGCAAACAACGCAGGGACAGACGGGGCCGGGTGCTGCGGACAGCAGCGCAACGGCAAGAACTTGTTCGGGCATGGCGGGCGTCAGGAATTACTCAGGCGCAGTTTTGTGCCCAACGTAACATACATCCCACAACATTCAGCACTTGGTGCCGCGCGGCGGTGCCCAAAGCATTAGGCGGCAGCGACGGCGCGACCAAGGCCGGCATTGAATTTGCGGAAATCAAGATGGCGGTGTGCCAAACGGCGCCGATTGAAGTTTTGTTGACCAATGGTGTGGCGATCCGTTTGCGGGATGCCGCGTTGTGCCGAGAGTTACTGCCTGTTTGCATGCAGATATGCGGCGGGAATTCTGCTGTGCTTCGGGAGCTGTCATGTTGACCTTTACCGGGGCGTTAAAAGTGTTTGTGGCAGTGCAACCGGCAGATTTGCGCAAGAGCTTTGCCGGATTATACGCCTTGACGGCGAATGTGCTGAAGGAGCAACCGGAATCCGGGGGTTTGTTTGTTTTTACCAATCAGCGGCGGAATCGGGTCAAGGCGCTGTATTGGGATGGCACAGGATTTTGGGTCATGACCAAGCGTTTGGAGCGTGGCACCTTTGCCTGGCCAAAGGTTGCTGGGGAAGATACAGACGGGAAATTATCCTTGCGTCCGGAAGCGTTGGCGTTGCTGCTGGACGGAGTGGATTTGCGGCAAGGGAGTCTGCGGCCTTGGTACCGGCGCTAAACAAGAAAAATAATTGCGTTTAACGAAAGATTTTTCTTTATTTTTTGGAGTAAGCCCCCATATAATTGAGGGCATGCAAACGCCCGAAAACGAGCTAAAAATACTGATTAAAGAGTTGCAAAGCCATCTTCTGGCGTTGCGG
>CAZMFH010000243.1:2442-3746 GCA_964565485.1 uncultured Verrucomicrobiota bacterium
CAATTTTTGTTGCAGCGCATGTTCGGGAGCAAAACCGAAAAGCTGGACAAGCGGCAATTGGAGTTATTGTTACAAGGGTTGGATTCGGTTCAACCCCGGCCGGATGATGAGCCGCCTGAATTTCCGTCACCGCCGCGCGCAAGGCGCGAGAAGAGCAAGCCGCGTATTCCTGCGGATTTGCCGGTTGAAGACGAAGTGATTATTCCCGCCGAGGTAGAACAAAACCCACAGGCTTACAAGTGCATTGGCGAAGAAATTACCGAGGAACTTGATGTTGATCCGGTGCGGTATTTCAAGCGTCGGATCATCCGCCGCAAATATGTCAGCAAGCTAAATGCTGAACAGCCTCCGGTGATTGCGCCGTTGAATCCGCGTTTGATCGAAGGCGGCTATGCCAGCGCAGGCTTGCTGGTTGATATTATTTTGAAGAAGTATGTTGATCATCTGCCGCTTTACCGGCAAGAGCGCATTTTGAAGACCCGGCACGGGATCGCCCTATCGCGCAAAACGATGTGCGACTGGGTGGGCAAGGTGGCAGACTGGCTCAATCCGATTTACCGGCAGATGCGCGGCGGTTTGATCGGAAGCGGTTATTTGCAAATAGACGAAACGCCGGTGCGATATTGCCGGGATGATGACAGCGGCAGCGGGCAAGGCTATTTATGGGTCTATCATCATCCTGGAGCAGATGTGTTATTCGAATGGCATACCAGCCGGAGCGCCGATTGTTTGGCGCAAATGCTGGGGAATTTCAGCGGCACGGTGCAAAGCGACGGATATCCGGCTTATTTAGCCTGCGCCAAACAAAATGACCAGATTGTGTTGGCCGGCTGCTGGGCGCATGCGCGGCGCAAGATTTATGAGGCGCGGGACGAAGCGCCCGGATTGGCGGGCTGGCTGTTAAATCAGGTCCGGTTATTATACCGAATCGAGGAGGAATTGCGCAAGCGCCATGCTGGCGCGCGCCTGCGGGCGGCAAGGCGGAGTTCCGCCAGCGGCATGATTCTGGCGCGCATACACAAGGCGCTGTGCCAAAAACTGCCGGCATATTTGCCGCAGAGCCGGATGGGTTTGGCGCTTGGCTATGCGCTGGGACATTGGGGGCAACTGGAACGCTTTCGGGATGACGGGCGTTTGGAAATAGACAACAATTTGGTGGAAAATGCTATTCGGCCAACGGCACTGGGCAAGAAGAACTGGTTGTTTTTTGGCGGGACGGATGCCGGCCAAAGAGGTGCGATCATTTACACGCTGCTGGAAAGTTGCCGACGGCGCGGGATCAACCAACGGGAATACCTGATAGA
>CAZMFH010000244.1:0-3738 GCA_964565485.1 uncultured Verrucomicrobiota bacterium
GATTTTTGAGGGCGAGCGGAGCGATTCTGTTGAGGCGATGATTGAACGGATTACGCTGCGTCCGGAAAACATCGCATGGCAACCAGGTTCGGGCCAGCCGCCGGCAATGCAGCGCTTAATGCCGGGTACGCCCGTGCCGATGGATGAAATTGCGCGGGAGTACCTGAATTTTCCTGTTTATAAGGGTTTGCCGGATGGCTGGCAAAGGATTGATTTGAACGGAGTTTGGAAGATCCGGCGGCTTGAAAATACGGTCAAAAATCCTGTCAACGATCCTGGAACAACGGATGGCTATTGGCGCGATGACTATGACGACACATCCTGGGCGGAGCGTTCTGTGCCGGGCAACTGGTTCAACGAAGACAAAGTTAATTCCGTTCAAGACGCCGGTTCACGTTCAAGGAAATACTGGGCGCCGCCGGAAGGCGCAATTTATTTCGGGGTGGGTTGGTGGCGCAAGCGTGTTTTGATCCCGAAAGATTCAAGCAATACAAGGGTCTTGTTGTGTTTTGAAGGCGTAAATTACAAAACCACATTATGGGTGAACGGACAGGAAATCGGCCGGCATACGGGCGGATTAATGCCGTTTAAGTTTGATATTACCGATGCCGTGCGGTTTGGCGCCGAAAATACGATTGCCTTGAGAGTCTTTGTGCCGGATGACGAGGATGATCAGATTTATCCTTTCCTTCTGGGCGGCATTTGGGGGAATTGTCATCTTGACCTCGTTCCGCAGTTATACGCGCAGCGCATGTTGATTAATCCCAGGCTTTCCGATCAGAGCATTGAACTTGACGGATGGTTCTTGAACGGCGCCAGTCAGGCGCGCGATTGTGAATTGAAGGCGCGTGTGCGGAGCTATCCGACGCCGTTTTCCAAAGGTCCGCTTGGCGACACAACCATTGCTCTGGGGCGGACAAAATTCAATCCTGGCTTAAACCGCAGGTAGTTCAAAGTGCCGCTCGTAAATCCGCTTTATTGGAGCCATGAAAATCCATATTTGTATGAGATCCTGCTGCTGGCCGATAATAAGGTTGTCGGTATGGAACGGTTCGGATTTCGTAGTTTTCAGGCTGACGGTGTTGATTTAAAACTGAATGGCGTCAAAGTGCGGTTGTTCGGGGTTTACGGGGAACAATTTAATTATTTGCCGGAAATAGCGGTAACCGACCGCCACCGTCTTTTGAAGAAAACACTGTTGAGCGCCCGGGCGCATAACAAAAATTACTATTACCCAACGGCCAAGCCTCTGCCGCGCATATTTTATCGGTATTTTGATGAAATGGGCTTGTTGGTCTATGATGAGTGGGCGGCGGCGCATCATTGGTATCCGCGCAATCTGCCTGTCGAAAGCGAACCGGACCTCGGCGAAGTGGATCTGTGGGTTTATACGCGTTATAATCATCCGTCTGTGGTCATGTTTTCGCTGGGCGGCGAGTTGTTTGAGAGTCAGCGTCCGAAATACATCAAAGCCTATGACGATGTTTTGGCGCCCTTGTATTCCCGGTTAAAGGAACTGGATCAACAGGGGCGTCCGGTTTCTCCGTCGTCCGGGCGCATTTTGTATCCCACCAGCAAGACGGATCTTTTTGACGAACACGCTTATCCCGGCTCGCTTGGCCATTGTTGGACGGATGAAACTGCGCAGTTGCTGGAATTTATGAAACGCTGTCTTGTTGCCCAGGGCGGTCAGGAAAAGCCTTTGATTCAGACTGAGGCCGGCGGCTTTTTGCGCTTTTACAATTCGGATGCCAAGGCGGTGCAAAAAGCCGGCATGACCGCGCAAAGCGATTTTAACAAGGCGGAATTCATTCGTCTGGCCCAGCGCGCCAAAGGTGTTGGGGTCGGGTGGGTTAGCGGTATTTACGGGTTAAGGCGTTATTTGCGCGATTTGGAAATTTACGAGCGTTATGGGGTCGGGTGGGGCAAACAATTGACCAAAAACCAGACCGAGGATTTCCGGCGCTGTGGTTTGATCAGCGCCTTTATGGCCAATCTGGATCGCCTGACCATGACGGATGTGCTGGTGGAAGGCAAGCTTTCGTCGGAACGCGCGCAGTTCAGCCGCAGCCGGCGTGAAGCGATTTATAAAGATATAGACAATGTGGAATTTGTTATCGGCGATTTGTTTGAGGATTTGCGCCGGTCGTTTAATCCCAAATTTATTTGTCTGAATGTGTTTGCGCGGAATTGTTTTGCCGGCGGGGAACTGGCGGCGGATGTCTATGTGATGAACGATACTTTAAGCGAATTGCCGCCTGTCCTTGTGCGCGCTGTGATTCGGCATCCAAACGGCGAAGTTCTGCGCGACTTGTGCGCGGAAACCGAGCCAATTCCGCCGGCATTTCGCGCAATTTTTCCGTTTGCATGCCGTTTGCCGGATGATCTTCCAACCGGCCGCTATCGGATCGAATTGTTTTTGGTCGAGTCCGGAAAGGTGGTTGCGGATAACGACTATGAGTTTTATGTGGTCGGCGCAGCCGACCTGGCGCAGAAACTTGAAACCACAAGGCGCGTGGCCTTGTATGACCGGCGCGCCAAATTTATAGATCCCAGGCGCATGACGACCGCCCGGATTCTGGATCAGCTTGGGCTTGCTTATCGGGCGCTGGATTCTTTCGAAGGCCTGACGGATTATGATGTTTTGATTATCGGCGCCCATGCCTTTGACCAAACGATTGAGGATTCGGGGGCAAAAATACGCCATTGGATCGAGGCTGGAGGCCGTTTGTTGCAATTTGAACAAAATTCCAAAAGCGCCCTGCCATGGGCGCCGCAATTACAGATTGTGCAGGGTTATGCCATGACCGTGTCCGATCCGATCTTTATTTCGCATCCGGCTTTTAAAGGACTGGATGCGGAAAACTTTTATTTATGGAACGGCGAATTGCCCGGCGGAAGCCGGCCGGCGCGCATTTTTCGCTGTGCGCTCCGGCCTTTAAATGAAACGGTTGTGGCGACGGGCGCCATTAATATTCCGCGTTCGTCATCCGCGCTGGCGATGACAATAGCGGATATCAAAATCGGCGCCGGCCAGGCGACGGTCAATCAGCTTGAGGCAACATTCCGGTACGGCCGCGATTCGGCAGCGACGCGTTATGTGCAAAATCTGCTGCAATATGTTCTTTCGGACGAAACCCGGTATGCAACAGCTTTGCCGGGCTTTGTGCTGCCGACGATTAATCCACGGGAATGCGCTTTGGCGGATTTGGGGCGTTTGGGCAACACCAAGTATGGCAAAGGCGCCGCAAGCTGGCTTGACGGCATGGCGGCCGGGCGGACGGAATATAAAGGAATCCCTTTTCTGATACCGGCCAAAGCGGCAGCGCTTTGCATGGGCGAAAAGCTGGTTGTCAAGACGGGAGATATTGTTTTATTTGACCCCCAAGCCGAAGAAAAATTTTGCCGCGAAAATGTTGATATGGGCACGCTGCAAACCAATCAAATCGAGCAATTATTTGTCCTGTATGGCGCGGAGCGCACTGAAGCGCACGGCAAGGCGGCGGCGCGGTTTACATTGCGGTTTGATGACGGCAAGCAGGCTGTTTTTCATGTCAAGCCGGGCGAATCTCTGGCTGCGGCCCGGTCGCCGGCCGTAGAATTGGCCATGGCCGTCAAACTCACAAACGGATTGTGCTTGACGGCATGGGACAATCCGGAATCGGACAAAAAAATTGCGGCAATTGAAATCACATCGCTGTCGGACGAGCCGTTTGTGATAGCCGGCGTTACCGCCAA
>CAZMFH010000245.1:0-3732 GCA_964565485.1 uncultured Verrucomicrobiota bacterium
GCCGGCGCTGCTTGGCCGGCAGTTGTTTGTTCGGCGCGCTGATCTGTGAATTTTATTGAGACGATGCGGGATACTTTGTCGGCTTCCATTGTTACGCCGTAAAGCGTTTTGGCCGCGCTGATTGTTTGACGGTTATGGGTGATAATCAAAAATTGTGATTGAGTAACGAAGCCTTTGACAACCTTGATGAAACGGTGAATGTTCGAGTCGTCCAGCGCCGCATCCATTTCGTCCAATAAACAAAACGGGCTTGGCTTGATCATGTAGATCGCGAAAAGCAGGGCGACTGCGGTCATGGTGCTTTCGCCGCCGGACATCAGGGAAATGCTTTGCAGCTTTTTGCCGGGTGGTCGGGCATAGATTTCAATGCCGCAATCGAGAATATCCTCTTCGTCGGTCAGAATAAGTTTGGCTGTTCCGCCGCCGAAAAGAGTGTTGAACATGGCTTGAAAATTTTCGTTGATTTTGGCGAAAGTGGCTGCAAACATCTCCGTCGTGGTCTGGTTGATTTTACGGATCATTTCCATCAGTTGTTGCTTGGATTTAACCAGATCATCCTGCTGGTGGGTCAGAAAATTAAAACGTTCCTGCAGTTCCTGGTATTCTGCGATAGCGCCGGTGTTGACCTGCCCCATGGCTTCTATTTTGGCGCGTAATTCGGCGATTTGGATTTCGATGGTTTCTGTGGTCGGACGGCCTTCCGGCGGCCACTCCGGTTCCGGTTCGGCGGCAATTGCTTCCGGGACAAGGCGATATTCTGAAGCAAGCCGTTCTTCAATATGTTCGCGTTTCAGGCGTGCTTCGGCGATGGCGACGGAGAATTCATTTTTTCGGGCGCGATGAGTGTCAGTTTCGGCGCGTAGTTGCTTGAGCCGGTCATCAAGTGTTTTAAATTGCAAGGCCTGTTTTTCGCGTTGTTCCTGGAGCGAGTTGATCCGGAGCAGGTTGGCGCGCAAGGTTTCTTCCAGCGCCGGGATGCTGGTGTGTGCCTGTTCGGTTTGCCTGTTTATGTCGCTGATTTCATCGGCGTATTTGCGGATGCGCTCGGCGCGTTCATTCAGCATGTTTTCGAGTTGCTGTATCCGCGCGGCAAGGGGTTGATGCTGCGCATTCAGATGTTCCTGCGCCTGCCGGTGCTGCGCCGCGCGTACGCTGGCCGCGGTTACTTCGTTGAGTAACAGGCGATGTTCCTGTTCAAGTGTGCCGAGTTCCGCGTTGCGCTGCTCAAGCGTCTGCTTTATTTCCGCGCGCCGCGCCCGGATGTGGTCAATTTCCGCAATGATGGCGCTTTTGCGTTCCGTCGAGCCGTCGTGTTTTTCCAATTCACGCAATTCATATGTAACGGTTTCCAGATTGTCGCGCACCTGGGTTTCCTGGCGTTGGACGGTTTCCTGCTCGCCTTCGCGCCGCGCCAGTGTTTGGCGTCTGGATTCCAGTTCCAGCTGCGTTTTTTTGATGACTTCATTAAGTTTGCCGACATGCTGGTTGTGCTGCTGCAGTTGTTGTGTTGTTGCCGCCTCGGCGTTCCGGCTTTCCTCCAATTGCCGCTGCAGATCGGCGAGCTGGTGGCGCAGCCCCAGCGGATTGCGTCCGCGCTTTTCAGCATCGTAGGTCTCGAACGCTCCGCAACCGCGGATCAGTGCGCCCTGCCGCGTTACGAGGACTGCTTGTGCAGGTATTTGCTCCGGCAACTTTTCGATTGAATCAACAATCCAAACATTGGTTAAAAGCCGGCGCAGAAGGGGTTGGATGCCTGCAGGACATTTGACATGGTCCAGGAGCGGTGTTGCCTGCGGAATTTGCGGCGTCGGCGCCGCCGGCAGTGCCGTTTCTTCTATCTCGGCCGCCAGAAGACGCGCGGCGCCAGGATGGTTTTGCGAGAGATTCAGCAATAATTCATGCGCGCTTTGACGGTTGGAGACAACCACTGCGTCAAGCCAGAAGCGCAAGGCGGATTCCAAGGCGGGCCGATATTCGTTTTCCGCTTCAATTTGCGCGGCCAACACGCCGAGCACTTTTTGACTGTCCATGCCGAAAGCGGCAGGATTGTCGAGCAATTGCCGGATCGGCTTGGAAAAATCGGTTTTTTCCTGGAGATTTTTGTTGAGAATATTGATCTGGGCGGCAAGGGCTGCGACCTGTGCGCGATGATCGCTGCGCGTGGCTTCAATGGTTTTGATCTCTGCCAGGATGCGTGTCTGTTCTGCCTGCTGTTCCCGAAGCTGGTTTGTGGTGTGCGTTGCCGATTCCATTAGTTGCTGCAGGAGTGTGGCGGATTCGGCCAGACGTCTGGTGTGGTTTTCCAGCACCATTTTCAGGCTGCTTTGTTCGGCGGCACAACGTTCACGGCGGCTGGCCACCTGGTGGTCTTCATTTTCCAGATGACGCAGTTCATTTTGAAGCTTGGCTTGGCGGTCGTCAAGCGCCATGGTTTCCTCAAGGAGCGCTTTTGTCGCGTGTTTGCTTTCATCCATGCTGTTTTCATGGAGCGCGTTTGCCTGCGATTTTTGTTTGAGTTCCGTTTCGGCGGCTTGGAGGAGCGCGCCGATTTCAATCAGGCGCGCCTTGGTTTTTTCCAGATTTTGCCGGTCGTTTTCCAGTTCCCGGGTGGCGGTGTTGATGTCGAGTTTTTCGCGTTCGGTCAGGTTTTCCAGCTCATGGATGCGTTTTTGGTTGATCTCAATCGCTTGGCGCGCTCGTTCGAGTTGTGCGCGTTGTTCCATGTCGGCTTGGCGTTGGACGGTCATATCGCGTTCGGCTTCGGCCAGGGCGTCGCGCAATTCTTCGTTTTGTTGCTCATGGCGTTGTATTTCCGCCTGGATTGATGCAATGCTTGAGTCGAGCGCCGCAATGGTTTCTTCCATTTGGCGGATTTCGTCGCGCATGTGCTGCAGGCGTTCGCGTGATGCGAAAACATCCAGGCTTCGCATTTCTTCGAAAAGTTTTTTATAGCGCGCCGCTTTGCCGGCCTGGCGTTGCAGGGAAATGATCTGGCGTTTGACTTCCTTGATGATGTCAGCCAGGCGGAGAAGATTGTTTTCGGTTTGTTCCAGTTTGCGCAGCGCTTCGCGCTTGTCGGATTTATATTTGGTGATGCCGCTGGCTTCCTCGAAAACTTCGCGGCGGTCTTCCGGACGCGAACGGAGAATTAGGTCAATGCGCCCCTGTTCCATAAGCGAATAGGAGTTGGTGCCTATGCCGGTGTCCATGAAAAGACGCTGAATATCCTTCAGCCGGCAGGGGGTTTTGTTGATAAAATACTGGCCTTCTCCAGAACGCAAAACACGGCGGGTGACGGTGATTTCGTGGTATTCGGTGCCTAAAGTTTTTTCGCAGTCTGTAAAGGTCAGGCTGACTTCAGCCATACCCAACGGCTTGCGCGCATCGGTGCCGTTGAAAATGCAGTCTTCCATCTTCGAGCCGCGCAGCAGCCGCGCGCTCTGTTCGCCAAGCACCCAGCGAATGGCGTCTGATAAATTGCTTTTGCCGCAGCCGTTGGGTCCGACGATGGCGGTGATCCCTTCGCTGAATTCCAGGGTAGTCCTGTTCTCGAAGCTTTTAAATCCAATCAATTCAAGGCTTTTTAAATGCACATGTCCCTCATGCGAAACGGTTTTTTACCGAAGAGAGCAACATACCATAGCAAGTGGTTCCTTGTTGTGCAACCACAATCTGTAGTTAAAAAAATGTTTTTGCAGGACTGCGTCAAGAAGGAGGCGGAGAAGATTAAAG
>CAZMFH010000246.1:0-3729 GCA_964565485.1 uncultured Verrucomicrobiota bacterium
AGGTGGATATGGGCTGTTATGAATATATTCCGGAGGGGATGTTGTTTAAGGCAAAATAAAGTTTAAGTGTTAAGGTTTTAGTGGTTAGGGTTTTAGGCAAGACCGGAGAAGAAAGTTGAAATTAGCAATTAACAATGCGAACTTAAAATCTTTGATGTTTTAACTTGCTTCTCTTTATGATAAAAGCATTAACATGAAAGATGTTCAGCAAGAATTAAAACGACTGATTGATGATTACCGGGGGCGCTGTTTATGGTTTCTGCGTCCGGATTATTTCCCTTGCACTCCGCAAGAGTCGCGTCATATCCTCGATTTAATTGAGCGATATGGCGATATGGCCGGATACAGACGAGCTGAGGAAATAAAGCGATGGCTGTAACACCATTCCAAAGCAAGATTCTGAAATTGCTTGCCAAACAGCGCGTCGCGTACGGCGAAAGCTATGTGGCTGGGGGAGTTGCATTGAACCTTTTGCTATCGTCGGCACGCCGTTCGCGTGATATTGACTTGTTTCATGATACCGACACGGCGCTGGCCGCGACTTGGGCGATGGACAAGCAACTTCTGCAAGCAAACGGGTTTGACGTTCGGGTGTTGCGTGAAGCGCCATCCTTTGTGGAAGCTATGATTGTGTGTGGAGCCGATTCCACCGCCATGCAGTGGGCGCGTGACAGCGCTTTTCGGTTTTTTCCGCTTATTACCGATGAAACAATGGGGTTGACATTGCATCCGTTTGACTTGGCGACCAATAAGACGCTGGCTATGGCCGGCAGACTTGAAGTTCGCGATTGGGTGGATGTTGTGCGTTGCGATGAGGCGCTTCAGCCGTTTGGCTATCTGCTGTGGGCGGCATGCGCTAAAGATCCGGGCTATAATCCGCGTTCATTAATGGCTTTGGTCCGCCGTTTGCACTACAGTCAGTTGGAAGTGGATGCTTTGGATTTTGATGGTGAAGCTCCGGATGCCGCCAACCTGGGGTCTCAATGGCATGCGGCTTTGTCTGAAGCTGATCAAGTGATTTCAATTCTTCCACCTGATGATGCAGGGAAATGTGTGATTACATGCGACGGAAAGTTGTTTCGAGGCAATTCGAATGAACTGGCGGACGCATTAAGTAAATGTAATGTGTTGTTTCATGGCGGACGTATCGGAGGATCGTGGCCGCGTGCTGTTAATTCCAAGTAAGCTATGTTGGCGCACAAGAGCTGGGAGCGGAAAGCGTTGAAAATTGATAATCCATACGAAACGGTTGATTGGGATTCGGTGCAATATGTCCATTCTGTTTCGCATCAACATGCCCAAGCCGCAGATTTGGAAACTTTATGGGCCATGGGTATCCGGCATTTCCCCATTTCCAATTATTATCCCTCCAAGCCGTTTTATCCGTTACCGGAAAATTTTGTTCAAGCACATCCGCAAGCGTTGGGTGCGCCCAATGCGGAGCAACATGCTTGTGTTGATAATGCTGCGCATTGGAATTCGCTGGGCAGCTTTTATTCAACCGGCTCGCGGCATATTGCCGAAATTACCGGCAAGATTTCGCCGATTGAATATGTTTTCAGCGATTTGAATCGCTTTGATCCGGATCATGAGCCGTGGCGCGGTATCTATCGCACTGATATCAGATTTACTCATGCCGGCACAGACGAAGCGCCGGTTCGGCTTTCAGTTGAGGGCGCTTTGGAGATTGATTTGCAGACTGGCGTCACAGTTGGGGATGGTGTGATAGCCGGGCGTCCGGTTTTGTACCGTAAGCCGGTTTCTTTGCGTGTTGTTGCCAAAACCGTGCGGGTTCGGCTTGAGTTTGATCGGGGTTTGACGCAAATATCCGCCTTGCACTTGGTGCAGGGCACACATCGTCCGTGGCGTGATGCTTTTCGCGCCGCTTTGGATGGCGCCTTGAAGGATGCCAAAGGCAAGCCCATCGAAGGTCTTCAATATCCGGATGGGGGCGGGATTACGCTTAATCATCCGCCTTATGCGCGGAATATTCCCGATTCGGAACCGGTGGATCCGCCGTATTCAAGATTCAAATGCTATCTTGAAATGCTTGACTTTGATCCGCGTGTGCTTGGCATCGAGATATGGAATGCGCATGAGGGTTTTGGCCGCAAGGATACGCTTGGGTTTCACTTGCTTTGGGATGATATTTTGCGAACTGGTCGGCGTTGCCTGGGCTTTTTTGCGAAAGATCATTTTTACGCGCGGATCGGACGCAATATTCTCCTAATGCCGCCGATGCCGGGCGCAACACAAGCGGAGCGTGAGCATCAGGCTTTGCGCGCCTATCGGCAGGGCGCATTTTTCGGGCTCTTGGGCGCGGTGGCAACGGATGCGGAAGGTTCCGAAGTTTTGCCTTTTGACCATTCCGAATTTCGGTTTGTCCTGATTAAGCTTGTGCGTGATGCCAAGAATCTGCCGGAGGCTTTGGGTGTGGCGGTTACCGGGGCGGACGAATGTTTGCGTCCCAATTTGCAGATCCGGTTTATTACCGATTTAGGAACGGCATTGGTGGTTGATGGCAAAAAAAGCGCGCGCTTCCAATTGCCGCGCAATGGTTCCGGAAAACTTGCTTGCGGGTTTGTCCGGGTGGAGGCGTTTGCCTATCCCAATCGGCTTGCCAATGGCGAATGCTTGGATAAGGAGCGGATTGGCGCCATGAATGTGCGGGAGATAGCCCGACTGCATGACCGGCTTGACAAATTGGCCGGACGTCCGGCGCCTTTGCCGGTGGTGGATATGATTTTTACGCAACCGATTCGGTTTACCGAAGGAGAATGATGAGCAAATATGAATTGAATGGACATGCGTTTGAAAGAATGTCGCCGCGCGCTTTTGCAAAGGAATTTGCGCGCGCGCCGGTCATTTATTGTTCGTTTGGCGGCGTTGAATATCACGGCACACATACCTGGCTGGGTCCGGATTATTTCAAAGGCCGCGAAATCTGTCTGCGCGCGGCCGGCATGGCGGGTGGTGTAGTGCATCCGACGGTTCCGATTGTGCCGGGCGGCGCGCAAATGAGTTTCGATGAGCTAAAATCTCGTCCGACTTGGACTGACTATCCCGGGGTTTTCGGCGGCGGCGCGCTTTGCCGCGCGCTCTGCGAGGAAACTTTGCGGTTTTTCGCGGAATGTCTTAAATTCCGCGTCTGTGTGGCGTTTGGTTCGCATGGGCCGGCGGGTAAATTGCTCAAGGATATTGCTGCCGAACATGACGGACATATTGGCGCAATGCGGTTGATTGCCGTAGGGGCGGGCGAACTGTGCATTGATCTTTTGCGCGAAGCCAAAGCGCGTTACGGCTTGCATTCGAGTGGCGCGCACGGCGGTTTATGGGAAACCTCCATGGATATGGCCGAGGATCCTGCGGCGGTTGATTTGAAGGAACTGGATCGGCCGTTTGACGGTTTTTTTGTCATGCCTCCTGATGTGGTTCTTGAAAACAAGCTTGCTTCTGCCGCGTTCGGCGAAAAACTCTTGCAGACCAGCGCCGAACGGCTGGCGGATATGGTGCGCGCCGAGTTGGCGAAGGTTATGCGCGAAGATGGCGTTGCCGCGCCTGCGGCAAAGGCCGATACCGGTATGGCGCCGACAGCGCCACTGGCGCTTTGCCAGGATCGCAACGCTATCTTGGAAATGGCGGCGGCGGCCGGATTTGATGCTTCGGCCGGCAACCGGATTGCCGATGAGGCCGCGCGGATTGGCGGGCAACCGGCATTAAAGGAATTGG
>CAZMFH010000247.1:0-2215 GCA_964565485.1 uncultured Verrucomicrobiota bacterium
TGTTCCATTAAAGCTTGCGGAGTTTCGGAAATTTCCAGGAACCCGCGAATGGCATTGATCGGATTAGCCAGATCATGGCAAAGCACATGCAACATTTCCTTGCGCTGCCGGCTAGTCTTTTCCAGCGCGCTCCTTGAACGCCACAGATCAATCTGCGTGCGGACCCGGGCCAAAAGTTCCGCGCTGTTAAAAGGTTTGAGCACATAATCCACCGCACCAACCTTAAAACCATTGAGAATATCATCGGGTTCCACCTTGGCCGTCAGGAAAATGACGGGAATACCGGCCGTCGCCGGAGCAGCCTTCAATTGGCGACAAACCTCAAATCCGTCCAAATCGGGCATCATCACGTCCAGCAGAATCAGATCAGGTTGTTCGGCGGCGGCAACAGTTAAAGCCTGCCGTCCATTGGTGGCTATGGCCATATCGTCAGATTCGTCGCGCAGGATATTGCCCAAAACCTTGAGGTTTTCGGAGTTATCATCCACAATCAAAATCAGCGGTTTGACTGGAGCCTGGTCATCTTCAACGCTCATGGATCACCATTCGCATCAGTGTCGGCGTGCGTATCCGGCGCCGTAACGCAATCAATCTTGCTTGTCCTGTTTGCCGCCATTAACCGGCGCGGAGATTTTTTCAACCAGCGCCGGAAATTCTTTCAAAGCCTCCGCTAATTGCGCGACATCAAAAAGCTCCGCATGATGCATAAGCGTCGCCGACCAATTGACCAGCGATGCCACGCCATATTGCCGGCCAAGCGCGCCAATACGTTCGGCGAAAATTTTAACGCGATTGATGCGCATGTTTTCGAGAAGCGGCCGCCAGTTTTCCGTGACTTCCCCGCGCAGTATAACCGTCAATTCCGGCCAACGCGCCCGATCTTCCTGATGCACTACGTCAGGTTCATTTAAATTGCGCGCCACAAAATTGCTTGGCGCAATTGGAGCGGCATCCGCGCGCCGATTAAGCAAGCGCGCCATTTCATCAAGCAGATCCTGACGGCGAACCGGTTTGCTTAAATATCCGCTGCATCCCAAAGATCTGACCGCCCGTTCCTCTTCCGGCATGGCCGAAGCCGTAACAACGATCACCGGAATAGCCGCCATGACCGGATCAGCCTTGAGCCGGCGCAAGACTTCGTCGCCATCCATGCCCGGCATTTTCATGTCCAGTAAAATCAGATCCGGCCTTTGGCGCTGCGCAAGCGCAAGCGCCTCCTGTCCGCTCTCCGCTTCTTCAATAGTAAAAACCGGATTATTGAGGTAATGTTTCAACAAAACCCGATTCATCAGAACATCATCCACAATCAAAATACGGGCAGTCCCGAAATCCGGTTCGGCATTCGCCTGCGCCGTTTGTTCAGACGGAACAGGCGTGGCTGCGATATTAACATTGTCCAGAACGACCTCGAAAACACTGCCTTGTCCTTCAACGCTGCTGACATTAATCCGTCCGCCCATGGCTTCGACAAGTCTTCGACAAATTGTCAGCCCCAACCCCGTGCCGCCATAACGCGCATGGCTCTGGCCTTTCTGCTGCTGAAAAGCATCGAAAATAAGCGCCTGCTGATCTTGGGCAATACCAATCCCCGTATCGGCCACGCTGAAAACAAATTCAAGCGCGCTATGATCGGGGCGAACAAAGCGCTTGGTTACCGCGAGCGTAATGCCGCCCCGACCCGTGAATTTTACGGCGTTGCCGACCAGATTGAGAATCACCTGACGCAAACGGATTTCATCCATAACCAACGCTTCCGGCAAATCCGGGTCAATCTGCATTTTAAAAAACAACCCTTTGCGCTTAATTTCCTGCGCAAAAATCCGCTCAATTTCCTCGAACAATTTACGCGGATTAACGGCGGAAAATTCAAGCTGCAGCTTGCCGGCCTCAATTTTCGAAAGGTCGAGAATATCGTTGATCAAACCAAGCAAAAGATTGCCACTCGCCGTGATGGAAGATAAAAATTCCTTGTGCGCCGGATTGTCAATTTGCGCGCTGAGAATTTCCGAAAACCCCAGGATGGCATTCATGGGCGTGCGAATTTCATGACTCATATTCGCCAAAAACTCGCTTTTCGCGGTATTGGCTTTTTCGGCGGCTTCCTTGGCCTCGCGTAAAGCCGCCTCCATCCGCTTGCGCTCGGTAATATCAGTGATAAATCCGTCCAGAAATTCCACCTTGCCGTCCGCGCCCAAAACACCACGGCCTTTTTCGT
>CAZMFH010000247.1:2225-3709 GCA_964565485.1 uncultured Verrucomicrobiota bacterium
CTCCATCCGCTTGCGCTCGGTAATATCGCGCGCAACCGCATATATTTTCGTGCCTTGCGGTTTGGAACGCCATTCAATCCAGCGATACGAACCGTCCTTGCAACGGTAGCGATTTTCAAAATTTAATATCTCTTCCTGCGAACCAAGCCTCGTGATTGCCGCAAGCGTCCCCGACAAATCTTCCGGATGGACAAAATCCAGAAACAATCTGCCTTCCAATTCCGCCGTGGAGTAACCAAGCACATTTTCCCACTCGGGATTCAGGCGGAGAAAATGCCCGCTGGTGTCGGCAATACACAACAAATCAAGACTGGCGGAAAAATAACGGTTCAATTCCTCGCTCTTTTCCTGCAACAAAGCCGCCACACGCTTGCGCTCGGTAATATCAGTGATAAAACCGTCCAGGAACTCCACCTTGCCGTCCGCGCCCAAAATACCACGGCCTTTTTCGTGTACCCACAGGAGACTTTGATCCTGACGACAAACGCGATATTCAATTTCCCAGTTCCGGTCGGCGGCAATGGCCGCATTAATGGTTCGCCGGACGGCTTCGGTATCCTCAGGATGAATAACACTCTCATAAGTGCGCCGCGCATTTTCCAGAAAATCAGCCAGCGGATAACCGGTTATCCGTTCAACCGACTCGCTCATGTAAATCATCGTCCAGCTATTGTCGAACTTGCAGCGATAGGTGATGCCGGGAATATTGGAGACCAGCGACTGATATTGATCACGACTACGCTGCAATTCATCTTCTGTCCGCTTGCGCGCGGCGATATCAACAAAACTTTCCAGCAAATACTTGCGCCCATTCAGCAGAATCGGCGCAACCGTCTTCAAAACAGGAATACGCGCCCCGTTTGCGCCCAACAGAATACGCTCGGAGTTATCAACCGTTTGCGCCAAATCGGTGATGGGGCACTTGCCCGTTTCGGCCGGACAAACATAGCAATGGCAAATGCTGCCGATAATTGTTTCGCGCGGCGCGCCAATCATTTGGACAGCCGCCGGATTGGCATCCACGATAATATGTTTTTCCGGGTCAACAATCAGAATCCCTATGCGAACGGCGCCCAAAATTGCCTGCGACAATGTCTCGTTGACCAATAAACCGGCCTTCTCAAGCGAAAAATTATTCTTAGAGCTGTCCCTCAATGTGCGGAAGATTTTCATGAACCTATGAACCGACAAACGGCGGACGCTTCCGCAAAAGCGGAGCGAGTTCCTGTTGTTTAAGCCGGATATAATCGCGAAACGATTTGCCTTTTAACTCATTGCGCATCAACTGCAACTGCGATGCCTTGTCAAGTTGCGTTACTTTTTCAATCAGGTTTCCCGGCAAATCCGCAAGATCAATTCTTCTGCCCCGGGCTGATTGCATGGCTCTTCCCAAAACCTGTTCCAACTCTTCAACATTGCTCGGCCAGGCATAACGCTCAAGCACATCATAGGCGCGCGCAGTCAATTCCCAAAGCTCGGCGCCG